>NZ_JBWKZH010000065.1:0-32561 GCF_059424305.1 Hydrogenophaga sp. GW456-12-10-14-TSB4
GTCCCATCCCCACCCTTCGACAGAAAGGCCTGCCATGTCCTCCTCCGCATCCCTGACCCGCCTGTGCCGAGCCCTCGGCGTCACCGCCCTGGGCGTTCTGAGCCTGGGCGCCGCCCAGGCCCAGGAAAAGTTCACCTTCATGACCAACTGGTACGCGCAGGCCGAGCACGGCGGCTACTACCAAGCCATCGCCACGGGCATCTACAAGAAATACGGCCTGGACGTGACCATCAAGATGGGCGGCCCGCAGATCAACATCATCCAGATCATGGCCGCCGGCCAGGCCGACTGCATCATGGGCGCGACCGACACGCAGATGATGGTGGCGCGCGGCAACGGCCTGCCCATCGTCAACGTGGCCGCCATCTTCCAGAAGGACCCGCAGGTGCTGATCGCCCACGAAGACGTGAAGTCGTTCGAGGACATGAAGGGCAAGACCATCCTGATCGCGCCCACCGCGATGCGCGGCATGTGGTCCTGGCTCAAGGGCAAGTACGGCTACACCGACGCGCAGGCACGCCCCTACACCTACAACATCCAGCCCTTCGTGGCCGACAAGAACATCGTGCAGATGGGCTTCCTCTCGTCCGAGCCGTTCGCCATCCAGAAAGCCGGCGTGAAGGCCAACACCTTCCTGCTGGCCGACCAGGGCTACCCTCCCTACGCCAACCTGGTCTCCTGCATGGACAAGACCGTCAAGGAGCGCGAGAAGACCGTGGCCGCCTTCGTGAAAGCCACCGCCGAAGGCTACAAGAGCTACCTGGCCGATCCTGCGCCCGCCAACGCGCTGATCAAGAAGGACAACCCCAACATGACCGATGACCAGCTCAACTACGGCATCACCAAGCTCAAGGAGATGGGCATCATCACCAGCGGCGACGCCGCCAAGCAGGGCATCGGCATCATCACGCGCGAACGCCTGCTGAAGACGCACGCCTTCCTGGTCGAGAACGAGATGATCGACCCGGCCAAGGTCAACATCGACCAGGCCTACCGCTTCGACATCTCCCGCGACGCCAAGGTCCTGCCCTGACGACCGCGGTGCGCCGGCCGCGGCGCACCCCACGCGCACCGGTGCGGGCTTCGCCGCCGGCCCCGCCCCGCCTTCACCCCACAAGTACCCCATGAAGACTGACCAATCGTCCGCCGCCCCGGCCATCGACATCCAGGGCGTCCAGAAAACCTACCCCAACGGCACCGTGGCCCTGCAGCCGGTGGACCTGACGGTGCGCGAAGGCGAATTCGTCACCCTGCTCGGCCCCTCGGGTTGCGGCAAGAGCACGCTGCTCAAAATGATCGCCGGCCTGCTCGAACCCACGAGCGGCAGCCTCAAGCTCTGGGGTCAGGGCGTCAACCAGCTGGAGCAGTCGGGCCACCGCCTGGCCTTCGTGTTCCAGTCGCCCACGCTGATGCCCTGGGCCAGCGTGCAGACCAACGTGCGCCTGCCGCTGGACCTGGCCGGCGTGCCGCGCGCCGAGGCCGATGCCCGCGTGGCCGATGCGCTCGCGCTCGTGGGCCTGTCCAAATTCGCCAAGGCCCTGCCGCGCGCCCTCTCCGGTGGCATGCAGATGCGCGTGTCGATCGCGCGCGGCCTGGTGGTCGAACCCACGCTGCTGCTCATGGACGAGCCCTTCGGCGCGCTCGATGAAATCACCCGCCACAAGCTCGATGCCGACCTGCTCGAACTCTGGCAGAAGAAGAACCTCAGCGTCGTCTTCGTCACCCATTCGATCCACGAGGCGGTGTTCCTCTCCAGCCGCGTCGTGATGATGGCCGCGCGCCCGGGCCGCATCGTCGAGGAATTCCAGATCGACCAACCGTACCCGCGCACGCCGGACTTCATGGTCTCCACCGAATTCAGCCACTACGCCAAGCAACTGCAGGACAGCCTGCTGCGCGCCAGCCGCGACACGACCGAGAGCGCACACGCATGAACCCGACGCCCAACACCCCCTTCCTGAAGCAGCCCCGCGTGCAGCGCGTGCTGTACCCGGCCCTGGTCGCCATCGCCCTGGTCGCGCTCTGGCACGGCCTGGTGGTCGGCCTGGAGTTGCCGCCCTACCTGGTCCCGTCGCCGGGCCTGATGATGGAGACGCTGATCAAGGACTGGTCCACGCTCTTCAACTCGCTGCTGATCACGATGAAGATCACCGTGCTGTCCTTCGCGGTGGCCGTGGTCGTCGGCGTGCTGATCTCCTTCCTGTTCGTGCAGAGCCGGCTGATCGAGACCGCGCTGTTCCCGTATGCGGTGCTGCTGCAGGTCACGCCCATCGTGGCCATCGCCCCGCTGATCATCATCTGGGTCAAGCAGCCCACCGCCTCGCTGGTGGTGTGCGCGGCACTGGTGGCCCTGTTCCCCATCATCTCCAACACCACGTTGGGCTTGCGCAGCATCGACCCCGACCTGCAGAGCTACTTCAAGATGAACCGCGCCACGCGCGGCCAGATGCTGTGGCGCCTGCGCATCCCCAGCGCGCTGCCCTACTTCTTTGGCGGCCTGCGCATCTCTTCGGGCCTGGCGCTGATCGGTGCCGTGGTGGCCGAGTTCGTGGCCGGCACCGGCGGCACCAACACCGGCCTGGCCTACCAGATCCTGATGGCGGGCTACCAGCTCGACATCCCGCGCATGTTCGCCGCCCTGCTGCTGATCTCGCTCGCTGGCGTCTTCCTGTTCGTGCTCATGGCCTGGCTGACCAAGGTGTCGCTCGGCTCCTGGCACGCCAGCGAAATCGCCCAGGACTGAACGCACTGAAAGACACACCATGACCGCCATCGAACAACTCCAGCAGGAACTGCCCGGCCTGGACTGGATCACCGACCCCCTCAAGATCGGCCGCCTCTCGCAAGACTTCTCCTGGTTCAGCCCGGTGCTCAAGCGCCAGTTGCTGGGCAAGCGCGGCGACATCGTCGTCAAGCCCCGCACCGAGGACGAGATCCGCCAGGTCGCCTCGGCCTGCGCACGCCACCGCATCCCGCTCACGGTGCGCGGCAGCGGCACCGGCAACTACGGCCAGTCCACCCCGCTGCACGGCGGCGTGATCCTCGACATGAGCGGCTACAACGCCTTCCTGTGGTCGCGCCCCGGCGTGGGCCGCGCGCAGGCCGGCATCCGCCTGGCCGAGTTCGACAACGCCGCCCGCCCCACGGGCTGGGAACTGCGCTGCATCCCTTCGACCTTCCGCAGCGCCTCGCTGGGCGGCCTGTTCAGCGGCGGCTTCGGCGGCGTGGGCTCGATCAACTACGGCCCGATCGGTGCGGCCGGCAACATCCTCGGCATCCGCGCCATGAGCATCGAAGCCGAGCCGCAGGTGGTGGAGCTGCGCGGCCCCGAGGCTTTGCTGATGCACCACCTCTGGGGCACCAACGGCCTGGTGCTGGAAGTGGAGATGGCGCTCGCGCCTGCCCACGACTGGATGGAAATGATCGTCACCTTCGACGACGCCGACCGCGCGCTGGACTTCGGCAACGTGCTCGCGCACGCCCCCGGCATCGTGAAGAAGAACATCGCCCTGCTGGCCGACCCCATTCCCGGCTACATGGCGCCGCTGGCCGAGTACCTGCCCAAGGGCTGCCACGCCGCGTTGCTGCTGGTGGCCGAGTTCTCGGAACCCGCGGCCCTGCAGGTCATCACCGCCCACGGCGGCCAGGTCACCTACCGCCGCACCGCCGACGAGGTGCGGGCCCAGCACCACACGCTGGCCGAGTACTGCTGGAACCACACCACGCTCAACGCCCTCAAGGTGGACAAGGGCCTGACCTACCTGCAGACCACGTTCACGCCCGGCAAGCACCTTGACCAGGTGCGCCGCATCCGCGAACTGTTCGGCGACGAGGTGCTGATGCACGTCGAGTTCCTGCGCAGCATGGACGGCTTCACCACCTGCACCTCGCTGCCGCTGGTGCGCTTCACGACCGAAGAGCGCCTCAACGAGATCATCCAGATCTTCCGCGACAACGGCATCCGCGTGAACAACCCGCACACCTTCATCATCGAGGAAGGCAAGGTCGGCGGCGATCTGCCGCAGAACGTCATCGACATGAAGAAGCGCTTCGACCCGGCCGGCCTTCTCAACCCCGGGAAGATGCGCGCCTGGGGCCTGCCCGACTGAACCCACCCAACCGCCACCGGAGACCCGCATGAGCACAGGCAAACCCATGGCCCATTACGCCGCCACCCGACGCGTCGGTGATTTCGTGTTCATGAGCGGCGTCGTGGCCGTCGACCCGACCGAACAGCGCACGGTGAGCCGCTACGAGGACATTCCGACCAAGGCGCTGGCCTCGCTGCGCAAGCTGGGCTTCGTCACCGGCCAGATGTCGGTCGATGTGTTCGAGGCCCCCATCGTGGCGCAAAGCTGGTTCGTGCTGGACCGCATCCGCCAGCTCGCCGAGGAACACGGCGGCAAGATGTCCGACGTGGTCAAGCTGGTGCAGTACTTCCGCGAGCTGTCCCACTACGCGCCCTACAACCGCGTGCGCGGCCTGTTCTACCCGGGGGAACCGCCGGTGAGCACGGTGGTCGAGGTCTCGCGCTTCCTGCCCGGCGACGAAGTGCTCGTCGAGGTAGAGGCCACGATGTACCTGCCCCGCTAGCGCCTGCTCAGCAGGCGCGGCACGTTCACCACCACCCGCACATCGCCCGGCGGGAGGCTGGCCCGGATCTCATGGGCCGGGTCCTGCGTGTCGCGCCAGGTCGGCTCGCCCAGCGGCATGCCCTGCCGGCCGACGATGGCGAACACCTGCGGCGCGTTCGCCTTGGCGCCGCGGCGCGTGACCACGGCCACCTCGCCACTGGCCAGGCGCACATAGCTGCCCGGCGGATAGAAGCCGATGTGCTTGACGAACAGGGCACCCAGCGCATCGGGCTGCTGATCGGGGCCCAGGTACAGCTCGCGCGCCACCTGCTGCGAAAGCAGGCCGCCGCGACCCTGGCGCGGGCTGATGCAGGCCACATACACGTCGGCCATCTGCAGCAGCCTCTGAGCAAGATCGTCCACGGGCTTGCCCGCCGGGTAACCGCTGCCGTCGGGCCGCTCGTGCTGTTCTTCCACCAGCCGCAACCACAGGGCATCGGACACGGCCAGCTCGCGCAACACCGCGGCGCTGCGCAAGGGGTGTTCGCGCACCGTCTGGCGCTGGGCGTCGGTCAAGGCGCCCGTCTGGCGGGCCATCGCGTCGTGCGTGCGCGTCATGCCGATGTTCATGGTCAGCGCGGCGCGGAACAGCGTGCCCTGTTCGACAGGCGACAGGCCGGTGGACGGCGACACCAGCGCGCACAGGCCTGCCGACAGCAGGGCGTGCGTCGCGCTGTAAGCCATGCGGGCATCGAACAGCAATTGCACAAGCACCAGCAGGCTGTCGTCCGGCGCCGCGCGCCACTGGCGCAGCGCGCGCTCGGCCAGCCGTTCGAGCTTGTCGCGAAACTGGGTCGCCGCCACGCCCTGGTGCAACAGGCTGTTGAGCGAGGCGTGCATGTCGGCCCAGCGCTCCACCGGCCCGGCTTCTTCGCGCGCCTCGACGTTGGGCACCTCCACCGCGTGGCTCACGTTCGCGATGCGGTTGAGCGGCGCGTTGTCGCGCACCATGCGGTCGAGTTCGGTGGTGTAGCTGTACGACCAGGCGCGCCAGTCGGCTTCCAGCACCACGGGCGAGTGCAACATCAGCAGCCCGCGGTGTTGCTCGGACGTGATCGCTTCCCCCTTGCGCAGCAACAGCACACCCTTCGGGTCCCACACGTTCACGGGAACCGGCTGCTGCAGGGCGATGGCGTCCATGGGAAGCGGCTTGTACATCCCTGTGAATCTACGCCGCTCCCCGGCAGGGAAAGCCGGGAATAGAAGCAGAAAAGCCTGCAAGTTCAAGAACTTGCAGGCTTTCTGGGTCTGGTGGGCGGTGCAGGGTTCGAACCTGCGACCCCTGCCGTGTGAAGGCAGTGCTCTACCACTGAGCTAACCGCCCGATTGATCTGTGCCGATCTCTCGGAAGCCTCAAATTATAGCCGGTTTTTTTGCAAATTCAGACAGCCTGCAAAGTTCGCCACAAGGTTTTGCCTTTGCTCGCCTTGTCGAGCTCGGCCAGCACGCCTTCGTGCGCCTGGGCTTCCTGCTCATTGGCCAGCAGCACCGGCAACTCGAAGCGGCTCAGGTCCAGGGCTTCGGTCTGCCCGTCCTCACCCGGCGCGTCGCCGATGTCCATGATCAGCGCATCCTGGCCGCGCGTCATGTTGATGTAGACGTCGGCCAGCAGTTCGGCATCGAGCAAGGCGCCGTGCAGCGTGCGGCCCGAGTTGTCCACGCCCAGCCGGTCGCACAGGGCATCGAGGCCGTTGCGCTTGCCCGGGAACATCTCCTTGGCCATCACCAGGCTGTCGGTCACCTGGCCCAGGATGGTGGTGATGGGTGGATGGCCCAGGCGCTCCATCTCCTTGTTGAGGAAGCTGATGTCGAACGGCGCGTTGTGGATGATCACCTCCGCATCGCGCAGGTAGTCCAGCAACTGGTCCGAAATGGCCGCGAACTTGGGCTTGTCGCGCAGGAACTCGTTGCTGATGCCGTGCACCTTGAGCGCGTCCTCGTGGCTGTCCCGCTCAGGGTTCAGGTAGAAGTGCAGGTTGTTGCCGGTGAGCTTGCGGTTGAGCAGCTCGACGCAACCGATCTCGATGATGCGGTCGCCGTTCTCGGCCGACAGGCCCGTGGTTTCCGTGTCGAGGACGATCTGGCGCATCAGTGGTTCTCTTTCGCGTGGTTGATCGAGTACTTGGGAATCTCCACCGTCAGGTCGTTCTGCGCCACGATGGCCTGGCAGGACAGGCGCGAGTTGGGCTCCAGGCCCCAGGCGCGGTCGAGCAGGTCTTCCTCGGTCTCGTCCAGTTCGTTCAGGCTGTTGAAGCCGTCGCGCACGATCACGTGGCAGGTGGTGCAGGCCGCGCTCATGTCGCAGGCGTGCTCGATGTTGATCTTGTTGTCCAGCAGGGCTTCGCAGATCGAGGTGCCCGCGGGCGCCGTGATGCTGGCGCCCTGGGGACAGTATTCGGGATGGGGCAGGATCTTGATCGTGGGCATGGGAGTGGTGGTCAGACTTCTTCGAGTTTCTTGCCGGACAAGGCCTGCTGGATGCCGCGGTTCATGCGCAGCGCGGCGAACGGCTCGGTGACCTTGGCCAGCTCGCTGGTGGTGTTCTCGATCGCCTTGGCATCCTCGCCTTGCGCGGTCTGCGCCAACGCCGCCATGAGGTCGTCGATCTGCTGGCGTTCGGCGGGCTGCAGCAGGTCGGCGTCGGCCGCCAGCGCGGTGCGCGTGGCGGCGATCATGCGGTCGGCGTCCACGCGGGCCTCGACCAGCGCGCGCGCCTGGATGTCCTGCTGCGCGGTGGCAAAGCTGTCCTGCAGCATGGCGGCGATCTGCTCGTCGCTCAGGCCGTAGGCGGGCTTCACGTCCACGCGGGCCTCCACGCCGCTGCCCTGCTCTTTCGCGCTCACCGACAGCAGGCCGTCGGCGTCCACGGTGAAGGTCACGCGGATGCGCGCGGCACCGGCCACCATGGGCGGGATGCCGCGCAGCTCGAAGCGCGCGAGGCTGCGGCAATCGGCCACCAGATCGCGCTCGCCCTGCACCACGTGCAGCGCCAAGGCGGTCTGGCCGTCCTGGTAGGTGGTGAAATCCTGCGCCAGCGCGGTGGGGATGGCGCTGTTGCGCGGCACGATGCGCTCGACCAGGCCGCCCATGGTCTCGATGCCCAGCGACAGCGGGATCACATCGAGCAGCAGCAGGTCACCGTCGCGGCTGTTGCCGGCGAGCGCGTTGGCCTGGATGGCGGCGCCCAGCGCCACCACCTCGTCCGGGTTGAGGTTGGTCAGCGGCTCGGAACCGAAGAACTCGCCCACTGTGCGGCGGATCACCGGCATGCGGGTCGAACCACCGACCATCACCACGCCCTGCACCTCGTCCTTGGCCGCTCCGGCGTCGCGCAACACCTTGCGCACCGCCGTCATGGTGCGGGCGGTGAGTGCGGCGGTGCAGGCCTCGAAATCGGCCGGCGTCACCGCTTGTTCGACGGCCTTGCCGGCCACGTGGGCGCGGAAGGTCTCGCTCTCGGCCGACGACAGGGCCTCTTTCACACGGCGCGCCTCGGCGTGCACGGCGGCCCGCTCCGAGGCATTGAGCCCGGCGCTCACGCCTTGCTGCGCCAGCACCCAGACGGCCAGCGCCTGGTCGTAGTCGTCGCCGCCCAGGGCCGAATCGCCGCCGGTGGCCATCACCTCGAACACGCCCTTGGTCAGGCGCAGGATGGAGATGTCGAAGGTGCCGCCGCCCAGATCGTAGATGGCGTAGACGCCTTCGGAACCGTTGTCCAGGCCGTAGGCGATGGCCGCGGCCGTGGGCTCGTTGATCAGGCGCAGCACGTTGATGCCGGCGAGCTGGGCCGCGTCCTTGGTGGCCTGGCGCTGCGCGTCGTCGAAGTACGCCGGCACGGTGATCACCGCGCCATACAGGTCGTCGTCAAAGCTGTCCTCGGCCCGGAAGCGCAGCGTGGCCAGGATCTCGGCGCTGACTTCCATCGGTGTCTTGCGGCCGGCCACGGTCTCCACCACGGCCATGCCATCCTGTTCCACCACGGTGTAGGACAGCTTGTCCACGTCGGCCACCTGCGCGCGGCGGCGGCCCATGAGGCGCTTGACCGAACTCACGGTGTTCGCCGGATCCTGCACCTGCGCGGCCAGCGCCTCGAAGCCGATCTGCCGGCCCGAGCCGCCCTGCGCGGGGTCGAGGTACCGCACCACGCTGGGCAGGATCACGCGGCCGTCGGCCGCCGGCAGGCATTCGGAGACGCCGTGGCGCACCGCGGCCACCAGCGAATGCGTGGTGCCCAGGTCGATGCCCACCGCCACGCGCCGCTGGTGCGGGTCGAGGGACTGGCCGGGTTCGGAGATCTGCAGAAGCGCCATGGGTCAACGGTCATTCATGAAAGGGGAACCGTCTATTGTCCCAGCAGATCGAGGCGGTTCTCCACATCGCCGGCAAAGCGCTCAACGAACATAAGGGCTCTGACCTGCTTGGCCAGCGCCGGCCAGTCCTGCAACTCGTCCGCCGTGGTCTGCAGCTCCTGCAGAAGCGTGCGGCGCGTGGCAGCCACTTCGTCGGCCATGCGCTCCAGGTCGTCCAGGCCTTCGGCCTCCTCCAGGTCTTCGCGCCATTGCATCTGCTGCATCAGGAAAGCGGCGGGCATGGCGGTGTTGTTCTCGGCCTGGATCGGCGCGCCGTGCAGCTCGCACAGGTAGGCCGCGCGCTTGAGCGGGTCCTTCAGGCGCTGGTAGGCCTCGTTGATGCGCACCGACCATTGCATGGCCTGGCGCTGCGTCTGGGCGTCGGCGGTGGCGAAACGGTCGGGATGGGCCTCGCGCTGCAGGTCTTTCCAGCGCGCGTCGAGCGCGGCGCGGTCCACCGCGTAACGCGGGCTCAGGCCGAAGATCTCGAAGTCGTTCGATTGCAGGTTCAGGTTCATCGCGTGAAAAAGCCGCCAGCACTGGACAGCACGGGCGGCTTGACGGGAGAACGCAGCATCAGATGCGGAAGCTTTCGCCGCAGCCGCAACGGTCGCGCTCGTTCGGGTTGTTGAAACGGAAGCCCTCATTGAGGCCTTCGCGCACGAAATCGAGCTGCGTGCCGTCGATGTAGGCCAGGCTCTTGGGGTCGACCAGCACCTTCACGCCGTTGTCCTCGAACACCACGTCTTCCGGCGCGATCTCGTCGGCGTACTCCAGCTTGTAGGCCATGCCGGAGCAGCCCGTCGTCTTCACGCCCAGGCGCACGCCCACGCCCTTGCCGCGCTTGGCGATGTAGCGGTTGACGTGGCGGGCAGCAGATTCAGAAATCGAGATGGCCATGGGAACGCGCCGCTCCTCAGTTCACGTGCTTCTTGCGGTAGTCGTCCACCGCCGCCTTGATGGCGTCTTCGGCCAGGATCGAGCAGTGGATCTTCACCGGCGGCAGGGCCAGCTCTTCGGCGATCTGGCTGTTCTTGAGCGCAGCGGCCTGGTCCAGCGTCTTGCCCTTGACCCATTCGGTCACCAGCGACGACGAGGCAATCGCCGAGCCGCAGCCGTAGGTCTTGAAGCGCGCGTCCTCGATCACGCCCGTGGCGGGGTTGACCTTGATCTGCAGCTTCATCACGTCGCCGCAGGCCGGTGCGCCCACCATGCCGGTGCCCACCGAGTCGTCGCCCTTTTCAAAGGAACCGACGTTGCGGGGATTTTCATAGTGGTCAACCACTTTTTCTGAGTAAGCCATGGTGTTTCTCCTTCAATGCGCTGACCACTGGATCGTGGACAGGTCGATACCGTCTTTGAACATTTCCCACAGCGGGGACAACTCGCGCAGCTTGGCGACGTTTTCCTTGATGGTCGCGATCGCGTAGTCGATCTCTTCCTCGGTCGTCCAGCGGCCGATGGTCATGCGCAGGCTGCTGTGCGCCAGTTCGTCGCTGCGGCCCAGGGCGCGCAGCACGTAGCTGGGCTCCAGGCTGGCCGAGGTGCAGGCCGAGCCCGACGACACCGCCAGACCCTTGATGCCCATGATGAGCGACTCGCCCTCGACGTAGTTGAAACTCATGTTGAGGTTGTGCGGCACGCGGCGCGTTTCATGGCCGTTGATGAACACCTCTTCCACGTCCTTCAGGCCGGCGACCATGCGGTCGTGCAGGGCCTTGATGCGCTGGTTCTCTTCGTGCATCTCGGCCTTGGCGATGCGGTAGGCCTCGCCCATGCCCACGATCTGGTGCGTGGGCAGCGTGCCCGAGCGCATGCCGCGCTCGTGGCCACCGCCGTGCATCTGCGCCTCGATGCGGATGCGCGGCTTGCGGCGCACGTACAGGGCACCGATGCCCTTGGGGCCGTAGGTCTTGTGCGAGGTCAGGCTCATCAGATCGACGGGCAGCGCCTGCAGGTCGATGTCGACCCGGCCGGTGGCCTGCGCCGCGTCCACGTGGAAGATCACGCCCTTCTCGCGGCAGATCGCGCCCAGGGCCGCGATGTCCTGGATCACACCGATCTCGTTGTTCACGAACATGACCGAGGCCAGGATGGTGTCCGGGCGGATCGCGGCCTTGAAGGCCTCCAGATCGACCAGGCCGTCGGCCTGCACGTCCAGATAGGTCACCTCGAAGCCCTGTCGCTCCAGCTCGCGCATGGTGTCGAGCACGGCCTTGTGCTCGGTCTTCACCGTGATGAGGTGCTTGCCCTTGGTCTTGTAGAACTGCGCCGCGCCCTTGAGCGCCAGGTTGTTGGACTCGGTCGCGCCGCTGGTCCAGACGATCTCGCGCGGGTCGGCGTTGATCAGGGCCGCGACCTGCTCACGGGCGGTCTCCACGGCCTTCTCGGCCTCCCATCCCCAGGCGTGGCTGCGCGAGGCCGGGTTGCCGAAGTGCTCGCGCAACCAGGGAATCATGGCGTCCACCACCCGCGGATCGCAGGGGTTGGTGGCGCTGTAGTCCATGTAGATGGGAAAGTGCGGAGTGCTCATGGAAGGACGGTTCGTGGGCTGATCGGTGAAAAGGGAGGTGGCGTCGGGGTCGTGCGCCCCGCTCAGGCCGGGTTCATTTCGAGAGCGCAGCGCCTCCCAGGGCGAAAACCGAGTTGGGCGCGTTCACGCGGATCGGCTTGACCACCGGGGCGCTGGAAATCGCCCGCTTGATCATGGGCGCGTTCTCCACCACCACGCCTTTGGCGAGCTGCTCGTCCACCAGCGACTGCAGGGACACCGAGTCGAGGAAATCGACCATCTTGGCGTTGAGCTGGGCCCACAGCTCGTGCGTCATGCAGCGGTGGCCTTCGCCCAGGCAGTTTTCCTTGCCGCCGCACTGGGTGGCGTCGATGGGCTCGTCCACGGAGACGATGATGTCGGCCACGGTGATGTCGGCCGCCTTGCGGCCCAGCGTGTAACCGCCGCCGGGGCCACGGGTGGATTCCACCAGTTCGTGGCGGCGCAGTTTGCCGAACAGCTGTTCCAGGTAGGACAGCGAAATCTGTTGCCGCTGGCTGATCGCCGCGAGCGTGACGGGTCCATTGTTCTGGCGCAGAGCCAGATCGATCATGGCGGTGACCGCAAAGCGGCCTTTGGTCGTGAGGCGCATTTCAAGCTCCTTGTCATGTTGGCTTGACTGTCGTGGCATGGTCCACCGGGCGAAAACCCTCTGGACCCCTTCTCCACCCACCCCGACCCCGTGGGGGTCTGTTGTTATCGAAGGCTTTCCCGACTGTTTTCGTCGAGTATACCTCAAAAGCCTAGTGTTTTGCTCAGCATTTTACTGGTAAACCCTGCCCGTTCCTCCAGTGGAACGGTTGGTGCCTCAAGCGATGCTGTCCGTACCCGGAGCGCCAAAAACCTGGGCCTTGAGATGCGCGAGCTGGTCGCGCACGCCGGCGGCCTTCTCGAACTCCAGGTTGCGAGCGTGCTCGAGCATGAGTTTTTCGAGCCGCTTGATCTCGCGTGCCACGTCTTTCTCGCTCATGTCCTCGACGCTGGCGCGCTGGGCGCTCTCGGCAGCCAGGCGATCGGCCTCCCGACCGGCCTTCTCGCTATAGACGCCGTCAATCAGGTCCTTGATCCGCTTGTTGATGCTGCGCGGCTCGATGCCCATGGCCAGATTGTGGGCGATCTGCTTGTCGCGCCGGCGCTGGGTTTCGTCCATCGCCCGCTTCATCGAGTCGGTGATGCGGTCGGCGTACAGGATGGCCTTGCCACCCAGGTTGCGCGCGGCGCGGCCGATGGTCTGGATCAGGCTTCGCTCCGAGCGCAGGAAGCCTTCCTTGTCGGCGTCCAGGATCGCCACCAGCGACACCTCGGGAATGTCCAGCCCCTCGCGCAGCAGGTTGATGCCCACCAGCACGTCGAAGGCGCCCAGGCGCAGGTCGCGGATGATTTCCACCCGCTCCACGGTATCGACATCGCTGTGCAGATAGCGAACCTTGACGCCGTTTTCCGTCAGGTAGTCGGTGAGCTGCTCGGCCATGCGCTTGGTCAGCGTGGTGATCAGCACGCGCTCGTTTTTCTCGACGCGGATGCGGATCTCCTGCAGCACGTCGTCCACCTGGTGGGTGGCGGGGCGCACCTCCAGTTCCGGGTCCACCAGACCGGTGGGGCGCACCAGTTGCTCCACCACCTGACCGGCGTGGGTTTTCTCGTAGTCGGCCGGCGTGGCGGAGACGAACACCACCTGGCGCATGCGCTGCTCGAACTCCTCCAGCTTGAGCGGGCGGTTGTCCAGCGCGCTGGGCAGGCGGAAACCGTACTCCACCAGCGTGGTCTTGCGCGCGCGGTCGCCGTTGTACATGCCGCCGAACTGGCCCATGAGCACGTGGCTCTCGTCCAGGAACATCACCGCGTCCTTGGGCAGGTAGTCGGTCAGGGTGGACGGGGGCTCGCCCGGGGCACTGCCCGCCAGGTGGCGCGAGTAGTTCTCGATGCCCTTGCAGTGGCCGACCTCGCTGAGCATCTCCACGTCGAAACGGGTGCGCTGCTCCAGCCGCTGGGCCTCCACCAGCTTGCCCTCACCCACCAGCTGCTTGAGCCGGTCGGCCAGTTCCAGCTTGATCGCCTCCACCGCGTGCAGCACCTGCTCGCGCGGCGTCACGTAGTGGCTGCTGGGGTAGACGGTGAAGCGCGGGATCTTCTGGCGCACCTTGCCGGTGAGCGGGTCGAACAGCTGCAGCGTCTCCACCTCGTCGTCGAACAGCTCGATGCGGATCGCCATTTCCGAGTGTTCGGCGGGAAACACGTCGATGGTGTCGCCGCGCACGCGGAACTTGCCGCGCGAGAAGTCCTGTTCGTTGCGCGCGTACTGCATGCGCACCAGCTGGGCGATCAGGTCGCGCTGGCCGATCTTGTCGCCCGTGCGCAGCGTCATCACCATCTGGTGGTAGCTCTCGGGCTTGCCGATGCCGTAGATCGCCGAGACGGTGGCCACGATCACCACGTCGCGCCGCTCCAGGATGCTCTTGGTGCAACTGAGCCGCATCTGCTCGATGTGCTCGTTGATCGCGCTGTCCTTTTCGATGAACAGGTCGCGCTGCGGCACATAGGCCTCGGGCTGGTAGTAGTCGTAGTAGCTGACGAAGTACTCCACCGCGTTCTTGGGGAAGAACTCGCGGAACTCGCTGTAGAGCTGCGCGGCCAGCGTCTTGTTGGGCGCGAACACGATCGCCGGGCGGCCCAGCCGCGCGATCACGTTGGCCATGGTGAAGGTCTTGCCCGAGCCGGTCACGCCCAGCAGGGTCTGGAACACCTCGCCGTCGTTCACCCCCTCCACCAACTGGCGGATGGCCTCAGGCTGGTCACCCGCCGGCGGATAAGGCAGGAACAGCTCGAACGGGGAACCGGGAAATGTGAGGAACTCGCCCTCGGGGGGCGCGTCGCTCACCCCTTCAATCAGCGGGTCTTTCGGCGTCGGAGGCAGGGTCGTCTGGGGCATCGGACGATTGTGCCGGATGGTCGCCGGCGGTGCTGGCGCCCGGCGGGCGCGGGCGGCGCACGCCTGGCTTGGCCAGGATTTCCACATAGGCCTGCGCCCCACCCTCGCGCGCCAAGGCGTCCAGCTGGCCGATCAAGGCGGAGAGGTGCACCACCTCGGCGGTTTCCTTGGTGGCGCCGAAGCGGCAGTCGAAGTCCAGGAAATCCACGCCCTCGGGCAGCTCGCGGCGGCGCTCGCGCTTGAGGTATTTGCGGATCTCGTGCTTCACGGCGTCCAGCACGCGATCGCGGTGACGGCCTTCTTGGGTCAGGGGGAAGATTTTTCTCATGGAGGGCGCGATTATGCGCGCCGGGGTATCCTGCCCCGCAATGACCGCCCGAGAACACCACCCCACCCCCAGCAAGGACGAGATCGCCCTGCTGCCCGCGTTCGAGCAGTTGCGGCTCGACCGCATCACACTGGTGAACACCGCAGCCCAGGCCCGCGAAGCCTGCGCGGCCCTGCGCGACCACCGCGCCTGGGGCTTCGACACAGAGTCCAAGCCCACCTTCTTCAAGGACCAGGTGTCCGACGGGCCGCACATCGTTCAGCTCGCCACGATGCAGCACGCCTGGGTCTTCCAGCTGCACGAGCCGGACTGCCGCGCCCAGGTGGCCGCGCTGCTGGCCGACGGCGGCCATACCAAGGCCGGCTTCGGCCTGGGCGACGACACCCGGCGCATCATCGCCAAACTGGGCGTGGCGCCTGGCGGGGTGCTGGAGCTCAACACGGTGTTCCGCGAGCGCGGCTACCGCAAGGACATGGGTGTCAAAGGTGCCATTGCGGTGCTGTTCAACCAGCGCTTCATCAAGTCCAAGAAGGCCGCCACCTCCAACTGGGCCAATGCGCGCCTGACGGAAGCGCAACTCATCTACGCCGCCAACGACGCCTGGGGCGCCATGCGCGTGCACCACGCGCTGGGCTTGAGTTGAATTTCAGCGCTTGCGCAGCGGCGTGAGCAGATCGCTCAGCCCGTTGTGATCGATCTCCCGCATCAGCGCCAGCAGGCGGCCGATCTCACCGGGCGGGAATCCCTCGCGCGCGAACCAGTGCAGGTAGTTGCCCGGCAGGTCGGCGATCAGGCGGCCCTTGTACTTGCCGAAAGGCATCTCCACGGTGACCAGGCGTTCGAGGTCTTCAGGCTTCATGTCAGGGACGTCGATCGGTCCAGCCAGGCGCGCACGCAGGCGTTGAATTCGGCCGGTTTCTGGCGCATCACCCAGTGCCCGGTGTCCAGGGCGAGCACCTCGCAGCCCGGCGAGCGTGTGAGCTGCTCCAGCCAGCGCGCCGAGTGGAACATGAACGGTTTGCGCCGACCGTAGATGTACAGCGCGGGCAGGCTCACGCCCAGCAGCTTGTCCACCCGTGCGATCCCGCGCAGCCCCCCTTGCTCGCCGAACCAGCCCATGGCGTAGGGGTAGTTCATCTGCCAGGCGACCACCGCGGGCTCGTTGCGGCAGCCGATGGTGCGCGCCATGTAACGCGTCATGCGGTTGGCCAGCCCTGGCCACCACGGCCCGATCTTCCAGGCCACCGCCAGCCAGAGCTGGTAGCCGGCGATCATGGCTTTTTCCTTGCCGCTCAGGCCCTTGAGGTAGGCGCCGGAACTGGTGTCGCCGATGTCCACACCCACCACCCGCGCCACGCGATCCGGGTGGCGCGCGGCAAACTCGTAGCCGAACAGGCAGCCCCAGTCGTGCAACAGCAAGGTGACCGACTGGTGCGGGCTCACCGCGTCGATGATCTTGCGGATCAGACCGGCCACCGCCGCCACCGACATCGGGCGCGGCGGCTTCGACAGGTCGTAGCCCGGCAAGGCGAAGCGCACACAGCGGTAACCGCCGCGCAGCGCGGCCACGGTGCTGTCCCACAGCGCCGGGGTGTCGGGCCAGCCGTGCAGCATCACCACCGTGTGTGGGCCGTCGCCTTCCACGAACACATCCACGTCCTCGATCTGCAAAGTGTCCTTCATGGGCCAGCGCCTCCGGCGGTTGGGTGTATCGGGCAGCGCGCATCGTACTGGAATGGAACACCCGGCGTCAGGGAAATCCCGGGCGTGCGTGCGGCTCAGCAGGCGTTCATGATGACCGCTGCCTCCCGCTTTCCCGCACCGACGAGACCGACATGAACCCAGCTTCCACCCCCACCCCTTCCTACGCCCAGGGCCCGCAAAGCCCGGCCCTGCACGAGACCACCATCGGCGAGGCCCTGGCCCGCGCCGCGAGCCGCTGGGGTGAGCGCGAAGCCCTGGTCATCCCACACCAGAACGTGCGCTGGACCTGGCACGAGCTGCTGCAACGCAGCGATGCCGTGGCCGCCGGCCTGCTCGCGCTGGACCTGCAACCTGGCGACCGCGTCGGTATCTGGGCACCCAACTGCGCCGAGTGGACGCTGATGCAGTTCGCCACCGCGCGCGCCGGCCTGATCCTGGTCAACATCAACCCCGCCTACCGCGCCAGCGAACTCGCCTACGCGCTCAACAAGGTCGGCTGCAAGGCCCTGGTGCTCGCGCCCGCGCTCAAGACCAGCAACTACATCGAGATCCTGCGCAGCCTCGCCCCGGAACTGGACGCCTGCGCCCCCGGACAACTGAACGCCCAGGCCCTGCCCCGCCTGCGCTGGGCCGTGCGGCTCGGCCAGGAGAAAACCGCCGGCATGCTCAACTTCGACGACCTGCCCGCGAAAGCCACCGATGCCCACCGCGCGCAGCTCGCCGCCATCGGCCCCCGGCTCGCCCCCACCGACCCGATCAACATCCAGTTCACCTCGGGCACCACCGGCTTTCCCAAGGGTGCCACGCTGACCCACCGCAACATCCTCAACAACGGCTTCTTCGTCGGCGAGGCCATCCGCCTCACGCCCGAAGACCGCCTGTGCATCCCCGTGCCGCTGTACC
Source organism: Hydrogenophaga sp. GW456-12-10-14-TSB4 (assembly GCF_059424305.1). Lineage (NCBI taxonomy): Bacteria > Pseudomonadati > Pseudomonadota > Betaproteobacteria > Burkholderiales > Comamonadaceae > Hydrogenophaga > Hydrogenophaga sp. GW456-12-10-14-TSB4. Next base: position 17,399 of record NZ_JBWKZH010000065.1, read on the forward strand.
ACTGCTTCGGCATGGTCATGGGCAACCTGGCCTGCGTCACCCACGGCTGCGCCATGGTCTACCCCTCCGAGGCATTCGACCCCGCCGCCGTGCTGCAGACGGTTCAGGCCGAGCGCTGCACCGCGCTCTACGGCGTGCCCACCATGTTCATCGCGGCGCTCGACCACCCGCTGTTCGCCCAGACCCAGCTCGGCAGCCTGCGCACCGGCATCATGGCCGGCTCCCCCTGCCCCATCGAGGTCATGAAGCGCGTGCAGTCGCAGATGAACATGCGCGAAGTGACCATCGCCTACGGCATGACGGAAACCTCCCCTGTCTCTACCCAGAGCGCGGTGGACGACCCAGTGGACCGCCGCGTCTCCACCGTGGGCCGGGTGCAGCCGCACCTGGAGGTGCAGATCGTCGACGCCGACAACCGCGCGGTGCCGCGCGGCGTGGTCGGCGAACTGTGCACGCGCGGCTACTCGGTGATGCAGGGCTACTGGAACGACGCGGAGAAAACCCGAGAAGCCATCGACCCCGAAGGCTGGATGCACACCGGCGACCTCGCCACCATGGACGCCGAAGGCTACGTCAACATCGTCGGCCGGCTCAAGGACATGGTGATCCGGGGCGGCGAAAACGTGTATCCGCGCGAGATCGAGGAGTTCTACTACCGCCACCCCAAGATCCAGGACGTGCAGGTGGTCGGCGTGCCCGACGCACGCTTCGGCGAGGTGCTCTGCGCCTGCGTGGTGCTCAAGACCGGCGAGAAGGCCACGGTGCAGGAGCTGCAGGACTTCGCGCGCGGCCAGATCGCGCACTACAAGGTGCCGGCCTACATCGAGTTCGTCGACGCCTTCCCCATGACCATCACCGGCAAGATCCAGAAATTCCTGCTGCGCGAGGCCATGGTCAAGCAACTGGGCCTCAAGGCGGCGGCGACGGCCTGATCAGCGCAGCAGGGTCAGCGCCAGCCCGGCCAGCGCGCACGCGCCCAGCAGCGGCATCACGCCCCACTTGAACCGGAACAGCGCCACCAGCGCCAGCAGCGTGATGACCGCCGACACCGCATCGAACGCGCCACCAAAGCCCTTGGGCCACCACACGTGGTACGCGAAGAACAGCGCGAGGTTGAGGATCACCCCCACCACGGCGGCCGTGATGGCCGACAGCGGCGCGGTGAAACCCAGCTTGCCGTGCGTGGCCTCCACCAGCGGGCCGCCGGCCAGGATGAACACGAACGACGGCAGGAAGGTGAAGAAGGTCACCACCGTCGCCGCCAGCGCCGCGCCCAGGAACAGCGCGTCCGGTCCCAGCACCGCCTTCGTCCAGCCGCCGACGAAGCCCACGAAGGCCACCACCATGATCAGCGGGCCGGGCGTGGTTTCGCCCAGCGCCAGGCCGTCGATCATCTGCGCGCCGCTCAGCCACTGGTGCGTCTCCACCGCCCCCTGGTACACATAGGGCAGCACCGCATAGGCGCCGCCGAAGGTGAGCAGCGCCGCCTTGGTGAAAAACCAGCCCATCTGCGCCAGCGTGCCCTGCACACCCTGCGTGGCCACCAGCGCGGCCATGCCGAGCAGCCACAGCGCCAGCCCCGCGCCAAGCACCTTGGCCAGGTGGGGCTTCGAGAAGCGCGCGTGCGCCGGCGTGGGCGTGTCGTCGTCGATCAGCGCCGGGCCAAAGCCCGCCACCTGGGCACCGTGTCCCCCACCCAACGCAAAAACGCCGGGCCAGCGCCGCGCACCGAAATGGCCGATCAGGCCGGCGGCCAGCACGATGGCGGGAAACGGCGTGTCGAACGCAAAAATGGCCACGAAAGCCGCGGCGGCGATGCCCCACATCCAGGGATTGCGCAGCGCCCGCGTGCCGATGCGGTGCGCCGCGTGCAGCACCAGGGCCGTCACCGCCGGCTTGATGCCATAGAAGATGCCCGCCACCACCGGCACGTCGCCAAAGCGCAGGTACACCCAGGACAGGCCAATCAGGATGAACAGCGAGGGCAGCACGAACAGCGCACCGGCCACGATGCCGCCCCAGGTGCGGTGCATCAGCCAGCCGATGTAGGTGGCCAGCTGCTGGGCCTCGGGGCCCGGCAGCAGCATGCAGTAGTTCAGCGCGTGCAGAAAACGCCGCTCGCTGATCCAGCGCCGGCGCTCCACCAGCTCGGTGTGCATGATCGCAATCTGCCCCGCCGGCCCGCCAAAGCTGATGAACCCCAGTTTGAGCCAGAAGCGCAAGGCCTCGGCAAAGCTGACAGTGGCAGGCGGTTCGGCGGCGGCAGGTTCGGGCATGGGACGGGAGCTTGAGGCAACGTCAGGCAATGTAGCGCAACGGTTTGAAACCACCGTGAAGGCCCGCCCCGCCTCTCTTAGCATGCAAATCTGTGCACTCACGAAGCACACGGGGAATCAAGAAGGGGATGTGCAAGAGGGATTCCTTGCAAGAGCGGTCAAGTTGGCCGCAGACAGGCCAGGATCGAGTGATTTTTCACACGAAAGACGTGACAAGCTCTGATACGCTGCCGGAGCGCGACCCCCGAACAACAAAGAGGGAGCCTTTGACGACCGCTGCGCCTCGCGACCGAGTCCTGACCTGGGTACTGCCGCTGCTGCCTGCGGTGGTGGCCCTGATGTTGCTCATTCTCTCCCTCTTCCTGGCCGAGATCATCGTGGCCAACGAGCTCGCGCGGCGCGCAGGCAGCCGGGTCGAACAGGCCGCGCAGCTGTACGCCGACCAGATCTCGCGCTCGCTCGCCCGCCGCACCGTCGAACTGCAGCTGCTGGGCGAGATGGCGCGCGCCGACATCCGCCCCCCCACCTGGCGCGACCAGATGCAGCGCCTGAAGATCAGCACCAACGCCTACGTGTGGATCGGTGTGACCGACGCGCAGGGTCAGGTGGAAGTGGCCAGCGACGGCCTGCTCGAAGGCACCTCCATCGCCTCTCGCGGGGTGTTCATCAACGGCAAGGACGGACTCTGGTTCGGCAGCCTGCACCCGCCGGTGGCCCTGCGCGAACCGCTGGCGGCCCGGGGCATGCGCGTGCCCGAGCAACTGGCCGACATCGCCATGCCCGTCTACGACGCCCAGGGGCTCTCGCGCGGCGTGATCGCCGCGCACCTCGATGCGGCCTTCTTCAACCAGTTGCGCGACCAGGTGCTCGGGCCATCGGAGGCCCGCCGGGTCATGGACCTGGCGCTGGTGGACGACAGCGGCCACGTGCTGATCGGCGATCGGCCGACGGTGAGCGACAGCGAATGGAACTTCCTGCTGGCCAGCCCCGAGGAAAAAACCCACACCGTGCCGGACGACAAGGGCGAGCCCTACATCCTGGCACGCAGTGCCATCCAGCCCCGGGACTCGGAACTGCGCACCTCCTGGCAGGTGGTCGGCTACCAGCCATTGAGCGCCGCGCTGGCCCCGGTGCGCCAGCTCGAGCGCAGCCTGCTCACCTGGGGCGGCATTGCCACCCTGCTCCTGGGGCTGGCCGGCTTCGCGGTCTCGCGCTACCTGGCACGGCCTTACAGCCAATCCGAACAGCACCTGCGCGAGCAGGGCGAGGTGCTGGCGGCGGTGATCAACTCCGCGAGCGACGCCGTCATCAGCGTGGACGTGCGGGGCCGCATCAGCCTGTTCAACCCGGCCGCCGCGCGCATCTTCGGCCATCCTGCCAGCAGCATGATCGGGCAGCCGCTGGACACCCTCCTGCCGCTGACCCAGCGCTCCGGGCACCTGGGTCACCTGCAGCGCTTCGCCGAATCGCAATCCACCACGCGCCCCATGGGCGTGGGACGCGTCACCGGCCTGCGCGCTGATGGGCAGGAGCTGGACCTCGAAGCATCGATCTCGCAGATCACCGTGCGCGGCCACAAGGTCCTCACCGCCATCCTGCGCGACGTGACCGAGCGCGTGCGCGCGGAACGCGCCGTGGCCCAGTACCAGCTTGAACTCTCTGAACTCACGCACCGCCTGCTGCACCAGGAAAAACAGACCACGCGCAGGCTGGCCCAGATCCTGCACGACCAACTGGGCCAGACGCTGGGCGCGATCCGGCTCTCGTTCGACGCACTCACCGGCATGATCCCCCTCAACCTGCCCGACAAGGCCAGGGACCGTGCCACGAAGCTGGGCGACATGATCGACGCGGCCAACACCGAGGTGCGCCAGGTGCTGGTGGAGCTGCGCCCCCCGCTGCTGGACGAACTGGGCCTGCAGGCGGCGCTGGAAAACGAGGTGCACACCCGCATTCCCGACGCGGAGCCGGTGGCGCTGCGCCTGAAGATCGCGCCCCATGCCGGCGACACACGCTGGCCCGCCGACGTGGAGTACGTCGCCTTCATGGTGGCCCGGGAGGCCCTGGCCAACGCCGTGCTGCACGCCAACGCCAGCGAAGTCGTGGTGAAGATCGACGGCGAAGCCGAGTGGCTGCACCTCCAGGTGCTCGACGACGGCAAGGGGCTCAGCCCCAAGTTGGCCGCCGGTCGGCCCGGCCACCTGGGCATCGTCGGCATGCGCGAGCGTGCGCTGGCCATCGGCGCGCGCATGGAAGCCCGGGGCCGACCGCAAGGCGGCACCGAAATCTCTCTCACCTGGGGAACCCAACCGGCCGGCCCGCCCGGTGAACCGTCATCCGCAAGACCCTGATTGCGCCATCCGAGGACTGCCATGAGCGATATTTACCTGGTGGACGACCATGCCATGATGAGAGACGGCCTGCGTGCGGTGCTTGAAGGCGCCGGGCACCACGTGATCGGCGAATCGGACCAGCCCACCCCCGCGCTCGCGGACATCATCCGCCTGGTGCCCACCGTGCTGCTGCTCGACCTGCACCTGTCCCACCGTTCCGGCTTCGAGCTGCTCGAACAGCTGCAGCGGCGCAAGCTCAGCACGCGCACCATCCTCCTGACCATGTCGGCGCAGCCCCGTCATGTCGCCGAGGCCATGCGCCTGGGCGCCTTCGGCTATGTGCTCAAGGGCTCGCCTTCGCGCGACGTCATCGACGCCGTGGAAGCGGTGAGCCAGGGCCGCAAATACCTGGGCACGGGCGTGGCCGAGCTGGCGGTCGAAGGCCTCATGGGTGATGCCCCGCCCAGCAGCATCGAATCGCTCTCGGCGCGCGAACAGCAGGTCATCCTGCTCGTGGTGCGCGGCATGACCAGCGTGGCCATCGGTGAACAACTGCACCTCTCGCCCAAGACGGTCGAGTCCTACCGCAGCCGCCTCATGGCCAAGCTCGGCGTGAGCGATCTGCCGGCGCTGGTGCGGCTGGCGATCCGCGAAGGTCTGATCAGCGCCGAGGAAGACTGAGCACAATCGCACAGCGCAACGCGCTCGCGGGTGATCCCCGCTCCACCCCGTCCAGTTTTCCCCACAGGCATCGGCCCGGGTGCGCGGCACAGTCTGAGCATGGTGGCACCGCTTCTCGTGCTGCCCCTGGAGCCGGAAATGACCGTTCACCGCCCCGCGTCGCTCGACACCCAGCCCCTGCAGGTGCTGGTGGTGTGCCCGCGCGGTGAATACCTGGACGCGGTGCGAGGTCTCGTCGGCGACTGGGTGCGCAGCACCCAGATCTTCTGGACGGTCGACCCGGTCGCGGCCTTGCAGCGCGCGCAGCAGTTGCCCCCGGCCCTGGTCATCGTGGACGCCCGCATCGACCGCGCCAGCGGCTGCATGCTCAGCCGCGAACTGGCCCTCGTCCCCACCGAGGTGGACGTGCTGAGCTTCGACGATCCGGGCGCGAACAGCCTGCACTGCCAGCCCAGCACCTGGCACTGGTCCGAACTGCCCCGCGCCATCGGCTGGTGGGTGCAACGCCACCTGGTGCTGGCGCCCCCGGCCCACTGAATCCGCGCCCGCACTAGACTCCGGTATGCGCAACTACCGGGTGTTGGTGACGGGGGGATACGGCTTCTTCGGCAGCCGCCTCGTCGAGCGCCTTGCGCGGCACCCGAACCTGAGCCTCGTGGTGGCAGGCCGACACCCGGCGCCCGCAGAGGCCCTGCTTCAAACCCTTCGCCCCACCGCCCAGGCCCAACTGCATTCGGCGATCCTGGACGTCCACACCCCCTCTCTGGAAATCGCCCTGGCGCAGTGGAAGCCGGATGTGCTCGTGCACACCTCCGGCCCCTTCCAGGGCCAGAACCTGCACGTGGCGCAGACCTGCATCCGCCAGCGGGTGCACTACATCGATCTGGCGGACGGCCGCGGGTTCGTCACCGGCATAGGCGCCCTGGATGCCGCCGCCAAGTCCGCCGGCGTGCGGGTGATCAGTGGTGCCAGCTCGGTCCCGGCGCTCTCGGGGGCTGCGGTGGATCACCTCACCCGCGACATGGCGCGCGTGCGGTCCATCGACATCGGCATCAGTCCGGGCAACCGCACCGACCGCGGGCTATCAACCGTCCAGGGCATCCTGAGCTATTGCGGCAAGCCGATCGCACATGCCGACGGCCACAGCGAGGTCGGCTGGGGGCGTTCGCACCGCCACCGGTATGGCGTGCCGGTGGGGTCCCGACTGCTGTCGCCCTGCGAGGTGCCTGACCTGAGCCTGCTTCCCGCGCGGTGCGCCGGTTCGCCCACAGTGCGGTTTGGCGCCGGGTTGGAACTGCCTTTCCTGCATCGCGGCATGAACCTGATGGCACTGGCCACGCGCCTGGGCCTGGTGCGGGACTGGGCGGCCCACGCCCGCCTTCTCCTGCGCACCGCTGACCTGTTCAAGACCTGGGGCAGCGATGCGGGTGCCATGCACGTGCGGGTACACGGCGTGGACCACCGGGACCGCCCCGTCGCACGCACCTGGGAACTCATCGCGACCGAGGGTGACGGGCCGTATGTGCCCACCCTCGCCGCTTCGGCCCTGGTGCAGAAACTGGCGACCGGCGAGCCTCTGCCCAGTGGCGCCCGGCCGTGCCTCGGTTTGCTGTCCCTGCGGGACTTTGAAGCCGCCGCCGCCGGCCTGAACATCACCACACGGCTCGAAGAATGAGCGACTCCTCAGCGGAACACGCTGACCGCTTCCACCAGCCGCTGGGTCTGCTGCTGCAGGCTCTGTGAAGCGGCCGTGCCCTGCTCCACCAGCGCCGAGTTCTGCTGCGTGACCTGGTCCAGGTGGCCCACCGCCTGGCTCACCTGCTGGATGCCGCCGCTCTGCTCGATGGTCGCTGCGCTGATCTCGCTGATGAGGTCCGACACGCGCCGCACCTGCTGCACGATCTCGTCCATGGTCTTGCCGGCCTCGTCCACCAGGCGCGTGCCGGCTTCCACCTTGCCGGCGCTGGCGCCGATCAGTTGCTTGATCTCCTTGGCCGCCTCGGCGCTGCGCTGAGCGAGGCTGCGCACCTCGCCGGCCACCACCGCGAAGCCCCGGCCCTGCTCGCCCGCGCGCGCCGCTTCCACCGCGGCGTTCAACGCCAGGATGTTGGTCTGGAAGGCGATGCCGTCGATCACACCGATGATGTCGCTGATCTTGCGCGAACTCTCCGTGATCTCGCTCATGGTGTTCACCACCTGGGACACCGCATGACCGCCCCGGGAGGCCGCCTCGCTCGCCGTGCCCGAGAGCTGGTTGGCCTGGCTCGACGTCTCGGCGTTCTGCCGCACGGTGGCCGTCATCTGCTCCATGGAAGCCGCTGTCTGCTGAAGGCTCGAAGCCGCCTGCTCGGTGCGCTGGCTCAGGTCGTTGTTGCCCTGGGCGATCTCGGTCACTGCCGTCTGCACCGTCAGCACCTGCTGGCTCACGTCGTCGATCAGCCAGCGGAACATCAGACCCAACTGGCTGATGGTGCGCATCGTCATGCCGATCTCGTCCACCCGGTCCATGTGGGCCACCTTCTGCGTGTCGCCGGTGGCCACGCGCAGGGCCTGCTCGCGCAGGTACTCCAGCGGACCGGCCAGTTGCGATTCGAGAAACCAACCCGCCAGGACGATGCCCACGGCGGACAGGCCGGCGAACTCCGCCCAGGCCAGGCCCTCCATGCCCAGCGCCCGGGCGCCGCCCACGAGGCCGGCCAGCAACAAGGCCAGCGGCAGGCGGATGCGGCTGCGCACGCCCATGGTCTTGAACACCGTCGTCAGGCCCATCAGCCCGGTGCGCAGCAGCAAGCCCTTGTGCAGCTTCACATGGCCCGCACGGCCTTCGCGCATGTCGGCATAGAGGCGCTCGGCACCCGCGATCTCCTCGCGGCTGGCCTTGGTGCGCACCGACATGTAACCCACCGTCTGGCCGTTGCGGATCACCGGCGTGGCGTTGGCCCGCACCCAGTAGTGGTCGCCGTTCTTGCGGCGGTTCTTCACCAGCGCCGTCCAGGGCTCGCCGCCCTTGAGCGTCGCCCACATATCGGCAAACGCCTCCTTGGGCATGTCCGGGTGGCGCACCAGGTTGTGCGGCTGGCGCTGGATCTCCTCCAGGGTGAAACCGCTCACATCCACAAAGGCCGCATTGGCGTAAGTGATGTGGCTCTGGGTGTCGGTGGTCGACATCAGCGTGGCGTTGTCGGGGAACTCGTATTCACGCTGGGTAACGGGGGAGTTGACGCGCATGACAGATACCTTGAATGTGTGGACAGGTCTCTGCTGTATCGACGCCCCCCAGGCCGTCTTGTGTGGGGAAACCATGACACTTCTCAGGCCCCCGGGCCCGCCGGCTTGCGCTAAGCTGCGGCCCATCGGCCCCGGCCCGACCAAGGAGACCCCCCATGAGCTCATCCAGCCTGCGAACCATCCTGGTGTTCAGCGCGGAAGACCAGGCCTGGATTCGCCGCACCCCCATCACCGTGCCCCTGTACTGGCAGGGGCACTCGGTCCAGCCGGTCCAGGGCGACCTGGTCCGCCTGGGCGGGCGGCAGTTCCTCATTCGTGGCCGCGTCTGGGAACACGACGGCGAAGGCCCCATCCTCAAGCTCTACATGGGCGACGCCCACGCCCAGAGCGACACCACCCTTGGACAACCCTGAAAGCCCCCATGCCCATCGAACTCTGGCTCGCCTTCGTCGCCGCTTCGGCCGTCATGCTGATCATCCCCGGCCCGACCATCCTCACCGTCATCAGCTATTCCATGGCCCACGGCCGGCGCGCCAACGTGCCGCTGGTGGCGGCTGTGGCGCTGGGCGACTCCACCGCACTGGCGGTCTCGCTGCTGGGCCTGGGCGCGCTGCTCGCCACCTCGGCCTTCTGGTTCACGCTCATCAAATGGGCCGGCGGCCTGTACCTCATCTACCTGGGCATCAAGCTGCTGCGCGCCGGCATCTCGTCCACCGAGCTGGCCGCCCCGCCCGCGCCGCAGTCGCGCTGGCGCCTGTTCGCCAACACCTACCTCGTGACCGCGCTCAACCCCAAGGGCATCGTGTTCTTCGTGGCCTTCCTGCCCCAGTTCATCAGCCCCTCGATGCCGGTGGGCCCGCAACTTTGGGTGCTGGCCGTCACCTTCGTGGTGCTGGCCACGCTCAACGCCACGCTGTACGCGGTGTTCGCCGCCTCGGCTCGCCGGCTGCTCGCCTCGCCGCGCGCCCAGCGGCGCTTTCACCTGGCGGGCGGCTCGCTGCTGACGGCGGCAGGCGTGTGGGCCCTGATGGCCCGGCGCGCGGCCTGATCCGGCAGGCTCAGGCCGCGACGGCGATCGACTCCGTGTAGATGAAGCTGTTGCAGGCCGCCACGAAGGCCCGCGGCGTCTGCCTCCCGCCGAAGCCGTAGACCCGCAGGCCCTCACGCCTCAGGCAGAAAGCCAGCGGCGTAAGGTCGCTGTCCGACGACGCGAGACACACGCCGTCAAACTGCCCCGTGTTCGCCAGCGACATCGCCTCCAGGCTCAGCATGATGTCCGCTGCGTTCTTTCCCTTGGTGTAGGGGAAGAGCTGCACCGGCTCGATCGCGTTGTGCAGCAGCACGTTCTTGAAGCGGCTCATGGCGGGCCGCGACCAATCGGCATAGGCGCGCTTGACGGCCAGCACGCCATAGCAGGCGGCGCGCAGCAGGATGGGACGGGTGAGTGTGTAGGAGATGTTCTCCGCGTCAAACAGAACGAAAAGTCGCTGTTGCTTGTGCTGCAGTCGGGGCATGCGGTGGATTCCCTGTTCGAGGATGAACAGCCGCCGCCACAGATAAGGGCGGCGGCCCGAACGGGGTGAGAACCGGGAATCGCAGCGAAACCGGTAGACCTTGCGGCCTCCCGTCCGAGCCGCCAAAAAATGGCGCTAGAACGACGAAGGCTGCGATTCTCGGGCTCTCACACCCGGCTCACCTTTTTCGTGAGCGGGAAAGACTCTAATCCCAATTCACCCAGACACAGTGGACAGTTTCCTTGCAAGATCCATTGCAACCGAACGTGTGGACCGCCTCGGCTACGATGCCGACGATCATGATCTCCCTGCATGCCATCGAGCCCGGCGAGTGGCCGCTGTACCGAGACCTGCGCCTGCAAGCGCTGGTCGATTCCCCTGACGCATTCGGCAGCACCTACGAGGCGGAGGTGGGCAGGGCCGACGAAGCCTGGGCATCCCGCATCGCGACCCTGGCCGCCGGCAAGGACCAGGCGTTTTTCGCACGGCACAACGAGGCCGTTTGCGGCCTGGTCTGGTGCAAGCTGTCCGAGCAAGCACCCGAGCGGGCGGACCTCTACCAGATGTGGGTGGCGCCCGCAGTGCGGGGTCAAGGCGTGGGCCGGGCCTTGCTCGACGGCGCCATCGCCTGGGCCGCCGCCAAAGGTGTGAAACGCATCTGCCTCGGCGTCACCGTCGGCGACACCCCTGCCATGCACCTGTATCACGCCGCCGGTTTTCGCCCTTCGGGCCCCATGGAGCCCTTGCGTGAAGGCGCTTTGTTGAAGTCGCAACCCATGGTGTTGCGGCTGGATGCGGCGCGCTGAGCACGCTTGGCGAGGCGCAGCGCTGCACACACAATGCGCCATGCTCCACGACCCCGACCTCGTTCCCACCCACACGACCGCGGCCGCCGCTTCCATCGCCCGCTGGGTGGCGCGGCACCATGGCCTGGAGGTGGCGCAATGCCACCTGATCCGCCGCGGCCTGAACGACAACTACGCGCTGCGCACAACCGACGGCAGCCGCTGCGTGGCGCGCCTGTATGCCATCCGGCCGCGCGGTGACTTCAATGTTGCATTTGAAGTCTCGTTGCTGACGCACCTGGACACCCGGGGTGTCGGCGTGGCCGCGCCGGTCCCGACTTCGGACGGGCGCACGCACGTGGACCTGCAGTTTCCCGAAGGGCCGCGTGCCCTGGCGCTGTTCCGCCATGCCGAAGGCGCCGTCCCCGACACGCTGGAAGACATCGAACTCACCGGTCGCACGCTGGCCCACATCCACCAGGCAGCGCGCGACTACGCAGGCCCGCCCAGCCGCTACATGCTGGACGGCCACCACCTCGCCGGCCGGACCCTGGGCTACCTGCAGGCCTACCCGGACCTGGACGCAGAGCTGCTGGACACGTACAGCCAGCTGGTGCACCGCCTGCTGGACGAGCTGACCGCAGCCGAGGGCAGGCTCACGCGCGTCGTCTGCCACGGCGACACGCACGGCTTCAACAACCATGTGCACACCGACACGGCCAATACCCGGAAGACAGTGTTCTTCGACTTCGACGACGCCGGCCCGGGCTTCCTGGCCTACGACCTGAGCGTGTTGCCCTGGTCGCACATGGTCCGCAAAAACCTCAAGGAACCCGACGACACGCTGCGCGAGCGCTGGACGCATTACCTGCGCGGCTACCGGGCGGGCGGCGGCGAGGTGAGCGAAGCCGACCTGGCGGCATTGCCGCTGTTCCTGCAACTGCGGCACCTGTGGAACCTGGGCGAGGCCGCGGGGCGGCTGCACCACTGGGGAACGAACTCGATGCCGGTGGACTGGATGCAGAAGCAGGGCGAGGTGTTCGAGGCCTGGAGGGGGCTGGACTTCAGCGATCAGTTTTCCAACGCAAAGGGGCCGCTCGCGAGTTGCTCCTGAAGGAAGCGGACGCAGACGCGGACTTTCGCCGAGTGGCTCAACCGAACCGTGCTGGCCGCCCAGATCGCCGTGGGCTGTGAGTACTCAGGCAGGATCCTTTGCAAGCGCCCGGCCCGCAGATCCCGGCTCACGTCCCATTGGGCCTGCAACAGGATGCCGTGCCCGTCATTGCCCCACCCTCGCACGATCTCGGCGTTGTTGGAGGACAGCCGCCCCGTGACCTTGACTTTCTCGGGGCCGTGAGAGCCCGTCAGGCGCCACAGGCCGAAGACCTGGTTGCGATCGCGCAGGACCAGACAATCGTGCTGGCTCAGTTCGGCGATGTTGGCGGGAACGCCTCGGCGCTCCAGGTAGCTTGGAGCCGCGCACAGCACGCGGGTGCTGTCGGCGATGCGATGGGCCACCAGATGCGGTTCATCGACTTCGGCGATGCGGACATCCAGATCGACGTTCTCGTTGATGAGATCCACACGGCGATCGACCGCGTCCAAGGTGATGTCCAACGCCGGGTACCGCTGCGCCAGCAAAGACAGGATCGGCCCGATGTGGATGCGCCCCAGTCTGAAACTGGTCGTGATGCGCAGCGCGCCTTGGGGGTCCAGACGCCCGCCGGCCACGGTTTCGCCCATGTGGTCCACACCGTCGAAGATCCGTTGCGCCGAGGTGTACACGCGCTCGCCATCTTCCGTCACCGTGACCCGCCGTGCGGCGCGGTGAAACAGCGTGACGCCCAGCGACCGCTCCAGTATGGAAATGCGTTTGCTCACGAACGCCGGTGACATGCCGAGTTCGGTGGCCGCGGCAGCAAAGCTGGCTTTGCGGGCGGCGATGCAGAACACATGCAGGTCGTCGAGCTGAAATTTGAGCATCACAGTTCGTGAATCATAAAGCCACAGTTTGCCCGTTGTTCCTGCAAATCATCGCCCTTAGAGTGCCGAGATTCCAAGGACTTCATCCGCCGACATGTCTCGACCCCTTTCTCTTGCCGCGCTGACGGTGCTGGAATTGACGCCGCCCGACATGGTGGTGTGCGCCGCGGATGCGGGTTTCAGCCACGTCGGCATCCGCCTGATTCCGGCCACGGCCACCGAGCCGCGCTACGACATCGTGGGTGACACCCCTTTGCTGCGCGAGGTCGAACGCCGTCTCGCCGATACCGGCGTCCAGGTGCTCGATGTCGAGATCTTCCGCATCCAGCCCGAGACCCGCGTCGCCGACTGCGAAGCCGCCCTCGCCACCGCCGCCCGGCTGGGCGCACGCGAGTTGCTGGTGGCGGGGAACGACCCCGACGAGGGCCGCCTGATCGACACGTTCGCGGCGTTCTGCGACCTGGCCGACACCTACGGACTGGGCGCCAATCTGGAGTTCATGCCCTGGACCGACGCGAAGAACCTGCAACAGGCGGCCCGCATCGTCCACGCCGTCCACCGCGACAACGCGGGCGTGCTGATCGACCCTTTCCACCTGAGCCGCTCGGGCAGTCGGATTGAAGACGTGGCCGCGATGCCTTCGTCGTACTGGCGTTTCATGCAATTCTGCGACGTGCCCGCGGCCCTGCCGCCCACGATGGACGCGATCCTCGCCGAAGCGCGCGCCGAGCGCCTGTTTCCCGGTGACGGGGGCCTGAACCTCCCGGGATTGCTGCACGCGATGCCCGACGACATCCCGCTCAGCGTCGAAGTGCCGACCCACACCTTGGCCCGCAGCGTCCCTGCCACCGAGCGGGCCCGCCGGGCGCTGGCCGCCACCCGGCGAGTGCTCGCGTCATTCGACGCCATGAAGTCCTTGTCGGCGTGAACGGCCTGCACTGCGACCTGCTGATCATCGGCTCGGGGGCGTCCGGCCTCTCTGCCGCCGTGACTGCCGCGCACAGTGGCCTGAAGGTCGTTCTCGTCGAGAAGGAGCCGGTCTTCGGTGGTGCCACGTCCTGGTCAGGCGGCTGGATGTGGGTGCCCGGCAACCCATTGGCCCGACGGGCCGGCATCCACGAAGACCCTGAGCAACCGCGCACCTATTTGAAGAACGAACTCGGTGACCGGTATGTGGCCTCGCAGGTCAATGCCTTCCTCGACCAGTGCGGACCGATGGTGGCGTTCTTCGAGGCGCACACCGAGCTTCAGTTCGTCGACGGCAACGCCATCCCGGACATCCACGGCCATGTGCCCGGTGCGGCAACGCAAGGGCATCAGGTGGCCGCCGCACCCTACGACGGCCGCCGGGTCGGCCCGTTGATCCGACGTCTTCGGACCACCATGCGCGAGACCGCGTTCATGGGCATGCCCATCATGGCCGGCCCGGACCTCGGGGCTTTCCTGAGCATGACCCGGTCGTTCAAGTCGTTGGTGCATGTGGCCCGGCGCGTCGGCCGCCACCTGCTCGATCTGTGGGTCCACGGCCGAGCCATGCAACTCGTCAACGGTGTGGCCCTGGTGGCGCGGCTTGCGAAGTCGGCCGAGCAGGCAGGTGTGCAGTTGATCGAGTCGGCGCCGGCCAGACGGCTGCTCATCGAGAACGGTGTGGTGTGCGGTGCCGTCGTTGTACAAGCGGGCGGCGAGATCGAGATTCGGGCCACCAAGGGCGTGGTACTGGCCACCGGTGGCTTTCCGAACGACATGCAGCGACGCAAGGCCTTGTTTCCGCGCTCGCCCACCGACCAGGAACATCTGGCCCTGCCACCCAGGAGCTGTTCGGGCGACGGCATTTCGCTGGGCGAATCGGCGGGGGGTCGGCTGGTCACCGACCTGGCCTCCCCCGTCGCCTGGGCACCCGTGTCCCGCGTGCAGCACCCCGACGGGAGCGTCGGGCACTTCCCCCACATCATCGACCGCGCGAAACCGGGGCTGATCGGCGTTCTCGCCGACGGCAAGCGCTTCGTGAACGAAGCCGACGGCTACTGCGACTACACGGCTGCGATGGTCGCGGCCGTGCCCCCGGGTCAGGAGGTGGCGTCGTGGCTCATCTGCGACCACCGGTTCCAGCGCCGTTACGGCATCGGCTTTGCCAAGCCCTTTCCGTTGCCGCTCACGCGCCATCTTCGCAGCGGCTATCTCACGCGCGGTGCGTCCATCGAAGCACTCGCCAACGCGTGCGGCATTTCGCCAGAGGGGCTGATGGAAACCGTCAGTGTCTTCAACACACACGCCAGACAAGGGAAAGACCCGGCCTTCGGGCGAGGATCAACGCCCTACAACCGCAAACAAGGCGATCCCCTGCATGCCCCCAACCCCTGCGT
>NZ_JBWKZH010000066.1:0-32419 GCF_059424305.1 Hydrogenophaga sp. GW456-12-10-14-TSB4
CTCTCTCAGCCCCATCGAATACCGAGAAAGTCTCGGGCTTACGTCATAAACCAGTCCAAGTATTTGTCCGCACCCCCACGGAATGACTTTTCGCCGACAGCGAACTGAGTGACCAGCGCGCTGCGATGGCCATGATCCATGACGCGAGCGGCCGGACTGGAACATTTTGATGGGCCCACCTCGGGTTGTTCCGCAACCACTGCCAAAGGTCGTGAAATCGCGGAAAGCTTCATACGTCGTGTCGCGATGTGATAATTGACCACGCTATGGGCACAACAGATCATCGACCCTTGTTGAAGGCCAAGCTCGCCAGGCCGCTGGCGCCGCGCATGAGCTTGTCCCGTCCCAGGCTCCTGGAGCAGCTGTCGGATGCGATCCACCGGCCGTTCACCTTGTTATGTGCCCCCGCAGGCTTCGGCAAATCAAGCTTGCTTTCCAGTTGGGCCGCAGAGGCCATTGACCAGCCCATCGCTGCGTGGCTTGTCCTGGACGACGAGGACAACGATCCCGTGCGTTTCTTCGAGTACATCCGCGGCGCCCTTCGCACTGCCGGCATCGAGATCGGAGGGCCTGCTGCGAGGGCGCATCCAGGCGCCGCGTCGCCGTCCGCCAGAGACCGGATGACGGTACTCCTCGATGACCTTGCGGATCTGAGCTGCCCGGTGATGCTCGTGCTGGACGACTATCACCTCATTCACAACGCCGAGTTGGACACGGCTCTGACGTTCTTGATCGAGCATGTACCAGAGAACCTGCGCCTGGTGATGGCCACACGGGAGACCCCCCGCCTTCCTTTGGCTCGCTGGCGGACCAAGGAATGGATGTCCGAGATCGGGGCCGGTCAGCTGCGCTTCACCGAGGCCGAGTCTTCTGCCTATCTCTCGCGCAGCATGGGCCTGACCATTGACCCGGAGTCGCTACAGGCGCTCGCCGTACGGACAGAAGGATGGATCGCGGGGCTTCAGATGGCGGGGCTTTCTCTGCAAAGGCACATCGAGGTGCAAGGCGGTGCGCATCTCGCGCAGGTGGTATCGGCGTTTAACGGCGAGCACACGCACGTGATCGAGTACCTGGCCGGCGAGGTCATGCGGCTTCAGACTCCAGAGGTCAGCGATTTTGTTCGCAAGGTCTGCATTCTCGACCGCTTCTCGGCCGAGCTGTGCGACGCCGTCACCGAACAAACCAACGGCCGCCAGATGCTGGCCGTTGTGGAGCGCGGAAACCTGTTTCTCCAGCGGCTGGACGACCATGGGCGCTGGTTCCGATTCCATCAGTTGTTCGCGGACTTTCTTCGTGGTGGCTTGAACGACGCGGAAGCGATCTCGCTTCACCGTAAGGCAAGCGCTTGGTTCGAGGCCAACGGACGCGGGCCGGAGGCGATCAAGCATGCGCTAGCAGGACGAAGCGATGCGGATGCGGTGCGGCTGTTTCGCCAGCAATTCGAGGACATGCTCGCGCGGGGTGAACTGCCGACGTTGCTCTCGTGGCTTGAGATGCTTCCGACCAGCCTTGTGAGGCAGCACCAGGACCTCGCAGGCTGCAAGGCCTGGCTTCTTTTCATGAGCGGCCGTACGACAGAGGCGATGGAGTATCACGGTGTGGCAACCGCCATTGGTGAGCGGCCGCATGCACCTGAGCCGCCGGAAATCCTGTTCTCGTTGCAAGCGTTTATCGCCATCAACTCGGATCAGCCGGAACTTGCGATCGAGCTTTCGCAGCAAGCACTCAGCCGCCTGGGCAACACGACGTCATTCTTCCGTCTGTGGCCCCTGTTCTACAGAGGGTTGGGCTTGTTGCGCACCGGCCGAACCAAAGAGGCTGCGGACGTGCTGCGGCAGGCTGTCGAGTTGGGCTGGTCTTTCGGGCACCGGTTGACGGCGCTCGACGCGCTGGGTCATTTGATTCCCCTCATGAGCGCACAGGGGCAGCTTCGCGAGGCAAAGCTCCTTTGCCAAGAGTTCCTTTCGCAGTGCTCTCCCTCGGACGAGGCACATGCGCCCATCAGTGGCCTGCTCCTCATCCCGATGGGCATTCTCGCGTATGAGCGGAACGATCTGCGCGAAGCCGTCGAGTTGCTGGATGCTGGGACGGGGTTGTGCAAGCGCCTCGGCAGCGTGTTCCATGCCTTGTCAGGAACCTGTGCCTTGGCCAAGGCCTATCACGCCAGCGGAATGCGCGATCGTGCATGGAATGCCATCGCCGTTGCCCGTGAGCTCGCCGACAGGTCACGCAATCCGCGTCGGCGCCGCGCTGTCTTCGTGGCCAGTGCCGACCTGCATCTGCGCGAAGGCAATGTCGACGCTGCGCGCCTCGCGTTGGAGGAGGTTGGTCCCGCACTGGAAGTCGCGATCGAGGCCCAGATGCTGAAGGTTCGCGTGTTACTGAGTTCCGGTGCCACCCTGGCTGGCATGCGCATGCTCGGCACCATCGAAGCCGTCTGTCGCGAGCAGGGCCAGATGGGCACGATGGTTTCGGTCCATCTGCTTCAGGCGGTGGGGCATCGAACCAATGGAGGACGCGCTGCCACGCTGGAGCGCCTTGACAAGGCCATATCACTCGCAGCTTCCGGCGGGTATGTTCGTCCGTTCCTGGATGTCGACGCGGAACTGACGACATTGCTGCGCCATACCAGCCTTGGCGGCTCGGCGTTCGTTGAGGAGCTGCTCGGGTATGTTCGTCAATCGCCGCAGGCACCGGTTCCCGCCACGGATGCCACGCCGATGCAGCTCACGCGGACACAGCTCGAGGTCTTGCGTTTGATAGGCAAAGGAATGGGCAACCAGCAGATCGCAGAGCAACTGGTCATCACGGTGGGCACGGCGAAATGGCACGTGAGCCAGATCTTCGAGAAGCTGGGCGTGCGCAATCGCTCTCAGGCGGTTGCGAAAGCACGAGACGCGTCCGTCCTCTAGGGACTTTCCCTAGTCAGGGGCCAAAACCTAACTTTTGACAGGGGTGGGATAGGCGAGCCTGTTGAGGGAACTGGGAAGAATTGGCCCGTGAACAACGCACGGACCCCCATTCAAGAGATTCCCACCGCATGCGATGTGCTCGTCGTCGGTTCTGGCGCGGCAGGCCTCGCGGCCGCCGTGACTGCGGCATGGCATGGCCTTCGCGTCATCGTCGTGGAGAAGGACTCGGTGTTTGGCGGCGCCACCTCGTGGTCCGGTGGTTGGATGTGGATCCCCGGCAACCCGCTGGCCCAAAGAGCCGGCATCCAAGAAAATCCCGCGCAGCCGAAAACCTACCTGAAGAACGAACTCGGGGCGTATTACGACTCGGCACGCGTCGATGCCTTTCTGGCGCACGGCCCGCGCATGGTGGCGTTTTTCGAGACGCACACCGAGCTGCAGTTCGTCGACGGCAACGGTATCCCCGACATGCATGGGGAGACGGAAGGCGCGGCCACCCAGGGGCACCAGGTCATCGCCGCACCGTACGATGGACGAATGCTTGGCGCGCTGCTGGGACGGCTGCGCAAGACGATGCGTGAGACCTCGTTTATGGGCATGCCGATCATGGCGGGTGCCGACCTGGCGGCCTTTCTCTCGGTGACCCGCTCCTTGAAGTCGGCCGTTCACGTTGCCAGACGATTGAGCCGTCACCTCTTGGATCTCGGGCGCTATGGTCGCTCGACGCAACTGGTCAATGGCGTTGCGCTGGTCGGGCGCCTGGCCAAGTCCGCAGACACGCTCGGCGTCACCCTGATCGAATCTGCGGCGGCCAAGGAGCTGATCGTCCACTCGGGTTGTGTAACGGGGGCCGTCGTCGAATGGGCCGGCGGCACGGTCCAGATCCAGGCGGCGCGGGGCGTCGTTTTGGCATCGGGGGGATTCCCCCACGATGTGGAACGGCGCAGGAAGCTGTTCCCACGCACGCCGACCGGAAGAGAGCATCTTGCCCTGCCTCCCGAGGCGTGCAGCGGCGATGGGATCACCCTGGGTGAGGCGGCCGGCGGCGTGTTCATGACGAAGCTCGCCTCACCGGTTGCCTGGGCCCCGGTGTCGAGGATTCACCACCCGGATGGAACGGTGGGGCATTTTCCGCACATCATCGACAGGGCCAAGCCCGGTGTGATCGGCGTGCTGGCGAACGGCCAGCGCTTCGTGAACGAAGCCGGCGGTTACTACGACTACACCTCTGCCATGGTGGCGAACGCCGCGGAAGGCTCAGAGGTGGCCTCATGGTTGATCTGCGACCACCGCTTCCAGCGTCGCTACGGCCTCGGCTTTTCCAAGCCATTTCCGCTCTCCATCAAGGCACAACTGCGAAGTGGCTACCTCCTGCGGGCCGATACGATCGGCGAACTGGCTCGGCGGTGCGGCATCGATGAGGATGGGCTGAAGAACACCGTCGCATATTTCAATGAGCACGCGCGTCGAGGCGAGGATCCCCTGTTTCAGCGAGGCTCCACTGCCTTCAACCGCAAAGGCGGCGACCCGACGCAGCGACCCAATCCGTGTATTGCTCCGATCGAGCAGGGACCGTTTTACGCCGTCAAGGTGCTTCCTGGTTGTTTCGGCACCTTCGCTGGCCTGAACACCAACGGCGCCGCGCAAGTCCTCGACGACGGGGGCGCGCCCATCCCAGGCCTGTACGCCGCAGGAGCCGACATGGCCAGCGTCATGGGCGGGCGCTACCCGTCCGGTGGCATCAACCTGGGGCCTGCCATGACCTTCGGCTACATCGCTGGGCTGCATCTGGCCGGAGAGCTGCAGAAGCCCCAGGTCGATGCGCATCCTTGAGCAAGGGCTGTATCCCGACAGCGGGCGCCCGTCAGGTTCAAATCCTTTCATCCAAGACGATCAACCATGAAAACGAACACACATCCGCAAACGGCAATCATCACGGGAGGCGCGCGCGGTCTGGGCCTCGGGATTGCAAAAAGATTCGCGGACCAGGGAACCCGCGTCATTCTCTGGGACGTCAACTTCCAGGGATTCGACGCCGCATCCGCAGGATTCGAGCCCTTGCTGCAACAGAACGTCGACGTCTCCGACTGGGAGTCTGTCAACCGCGCGTTCCATGAGGCCGTCGAAGCGGCGCGCGGGCAGATCGAGGTCCTTGTGAACAACGCGGGCATCAACGGGCCGATCGCTCCGACGGCGAACTATCCACTGGAGCAATGGCAGCGCGTCATCGACATCGACCTCACTGGTGTTTTCCATTGCTGTCGTGCCGCGATCCCGCACATGACGGACAAGGGCTACGGGCGCATCGTGAATGTGGCATCCATAGCCGGCAAAGAGGGCAACCCCAACAGCGCGGCCTACGCGGCAGCTAAAGGCGGGGTGATTGCTTTCACAAAGTCCATTGCCAAAGAGTTGGCGCAGTCCGGTGTGCTCGTCAATTGCGTTGCGCCCACGATGGCGGAGACCGACCTGCTGCAACAAATGACGCCCGACTTCATCAACGCGATCAAGGCCAAGATTCCCATGGGGCGTTTCTTGAGGATCGAGGAGGTGGCGGCCATGGTGGCCTGGATCGCCGGACCGGACTGCAGCTTCACCACGGGGTTCACGTTCGATCTGACCGGCGGCAGAGCCACTTACTGAGCAGGAGAACCGCTTTGATCGAACATTTTGAACTGAATCGACTGTCGCTCGCGAACCTCACGGTAGGCCGCGTTCCACCGCAGGAACTCATCCACGCTGCTGCGGCTGCTGGATTCGGGAAGGTGGGCTTGCTCGTCATGACCGCCACGGCGCAGCCGCTGCAGCACGAATTGCTGGACAAGCCAGAAGTGGTCCGCGAAGTCAAGGCCGCGCTGCGCGACACCGGCACGCGTGTTTTCGACATCGAGGCGTTCGTGCTGTCTCCGGCAACGGATCTTGATCGCTTCCGGCCGGCATTGGAGCTGGGGGCGGAATTGGGCGCCACCCACATTTCCTCCATCGGAACCGAACTGGGGGATGGCGCGACCGTCCTTTCAGCGGCCCAGCGAGTGGATCTGTTCGGCCGTCTGTGTGATGAAGCCATGCAGTTCGGTCTAACCGTCGGCGTAGAGTTCATGCTGTATCGCGACATCCGAACGTATAAGGACGCGCTGCAGCTCATCGAGGCGGCCGGTCGCCGCAATGCGGGTCTTATCCTTGATGTTCTGCACTTTGTGCGCGCCGGTGGCCAAGCCTCTGATCTCGAAGCCGTCCCGGCGCAGCGCATCGCTTACGCGCAACTGTGCGATTGCGCGGAGGCCACTCTGCCGGTTCATGCGTTGCCCACCGAGGCCCGGACGGCACGCCTGCATCTGGGTGATGGAGCCGCTCCTCTGGATGCTGTCCTCGACGTGCTCCCTGCAGACGTTCAGCTCGTGGTGGAGACACCGGTCCTTGATGAGGCCGGGTGGACCGCTGCCCAGCGCGCGGAGTCGGCGGCGAGGCACGCCACGAAATTCTTCCATCAGCGCGAACAGATCCGATCTGTGGCCTGACTTTCCTTCCCAACCCACCTTGGAGACACCATGTACACGATCCCCTACACCTCCTTCAGAAGCATCCTCACCAAGTTGAGCACCTGCGTCGTGTTCAGCGCGGCAGCGCTGGCCACGGCCGCGCACGCCGAAATCCGGGAGCACAAAATCAAGTTCGCGTACGTCACGGCGGCGGATACGGGAAAGCTCAACGGCGTCGACAAGTTTGTCGAGTTGGTCAAGCAGAAGAGCGCGGGCAAGATCGACATCAAGGTGTTCCCGGGGGGCTCTCTGGGCGGCGACGTTCAGATGATCTCGGCCATGCAAGGCGGTACTCTCGAGATGGCCGTGATGGGGCCGAACGCCCTCGTCGGGGTGGTGCCCGACTTCAGTCTTCTCGATCTGCCCTACCTGGTCGACAACGAGAAGGAGGCCTCGGGGCTCATCGACGGCGCCGTCGGCAAAGCGCTGTTTGACAAGCTTGCGGCAAAAGGCGTGGTCGGTATGCCGATTTCAGCATTCGGGTTCCGCCACATGCACAACAGCAAGCGTCCCGTGAACCGCCTGGAGGACATCAGCGGGCTGAAGCTGCGCGTCATCCAGAGTCCGGTCTACGTCGACTTCGTGAAGGCGATCGATGCCAATCCGGTCGCGATGTCCTTCACCGAGGTCTACAACGCCATGGAGCAGAAGGCCATTGACGGAATGACGAACACGGCCTTGATCGCATCGAGCATGAAGGCCTACGAGGTCCAGAAGTACATGTCCCTGACGCGGCACATGTACAACCACATCGTCCTCCTGATCAGCGGCAAGGCCTGGGACAAGTTCAACGATGAGGAAAAGGCGCTCATCCGTCAGGCGGCTGACGAGGCCAAGCAGCATCAGCGCAAGCTCCTCGTGGAGGTCACGGCGAAGGCGTTTGCGGACCTGAAAGCCAACAAGATGGTGATCAACGATGTGCCTGCCGCCGAGATCGCCCGACTGCGGGTTGCTGCTCAGCCCGTCGTCGACAAGTACGCCAAGAACCTCAGCCCTGGCTTGATGCAGATGGCGTCCCAGGAAATCGCGGCCATGCGCAAGTAAGCGCACCGGTACCCATGGGGCGCATTCTCAACGTCTTCTACCGTTCGCTCGAGAACCTGATCGCACTGCTGTTGGCCGCCATGGTGGTGTTGGTCTTCGGGAATGTCGTCCTGCGTTACGGATTCAACTCCGGCATCACCGTGTCGGAGGAACTGGCTCGGTGGTTCTTCATCTGGGGAACATTTCTGGGTGCCGTGGTCGCCATGCGCGATCGCAGTCATCTCGGGGTGGACATGCTGGTGAGTCGCCTCCCCGCACGAGGCAAGCGACTGTGCCTTGTCGCAAGCCACTTGGTCATGCTGTTGATCGTCTGGATGCTCTTCTCCGGAAGCCTCCAGCAATCGCGCATCAACTGGGAGGTGAGCGCGCCCACATCCGGCTATTCAATGGCCTGGGTGTATGGCGTGGGTTGCGTTTTCGCCTGCCTTGCGGCCCCGATGCTGCTGCTCGACCTGTGGCGAATTTTGAGCGGCCGGATTTCCGATGACGAACTGGTGATGATCCAGGAGTCGGAGGAGACGGCCAACCTGGAGCAGATCCTGGCGGAGCACACGGCCGCGAATCCGGGCAGAGATGCCATGGAAGGTAAATCATGACCGTCTTTGTTTTCATCGGCTCGTTGCTGCTCACTATGGCGCTTGGGATGCCGATCGCGTATGCGCTGCTGGCCAGCGGTGTCGCCCTGATGTGGCATCTGGATCTGTTCGACGCACAGATCCTGGCACAGAACCTGATCGGTGGGGCCGACAGCTTCCCCTTGCTTGCTGTGCCATTCTTTATGCTGGCCGGCGAGATCATGAACGTCGGTGGGCTTTCGCGCCGCATCGTCAACCTGGCGCTGACCGTGGTCGGCCACGTGCGAGGCGGCCTGGGGTATGTCACGATCATGGCCGGTTGCTTGCTGTCGGCGTTGTCCGGTTCGGCGGTGGCCGATGCGGCAGCGCTAACCGCGTTGCTCCTACCTATGATGACCAAGGCGGGTCATGATCGAGCCCGTGCCGGAGGTTTGATCGCCGCAACGGGTGTGATCGGCCCGGTGATTCCACCATCGATCGGGCTCGTGATCTTTGGTGTCGCTGCCAATGTGTCGATCTCCAAGCTTTTCATGGCAGCGATCGTTCCGGGCTTGCTCATCGGTGGCGCGCTCTGGGTCACATGGGCCTGGCTGGTTCGTCGCGAGACGATCCAGCCGCCACCGCGCAAGAGCGGCAAGGAGATTCTCAAGGCGGCGCGGGACGCGGTATGGGCGTTGGTCCTTCCCATCATCATCCTGGTCGGGCTGCGAATGGGCATCTTCACGCCGACGGAAGCGGCCGTGGTGGCTGCGGTGTATGCGCTCTTTGTCGCGACGGTGGTCTACCGTGAGCTCAGCTTCAAGCAACTGCACGAAGTTTTCGTCGTGGCGGCGAAAACGAGTGCCATTGTCATGTTCCTGATTGCTGCGGCGATGGTCAGCGCGTGGCTGATCACTGTTGCCGACCTGCCTAGCAAAGTCGTGGACATGCTTCAGCCGTTCATGGGCAATCCCATACTGCTGATGGCGGCAATCATGCTGCTGGTTATGGTTGTTGGGACTGCAATGGACATGACGCCGACGATTCTCATCCTCACACCCGTCCTGATGCCGGTGGTGAAAGCGGCAGGGATCGATCCGGTGTACTTTGGCGTGATGTTCATCATCAATAACTCGATCGGCCTGGTCACGCCACCAGTCGGCACGGTGTTGAATGTGGTGGCTGGTGTGGGCCGAATGAAGATGGATGAGGTGATGCGAGGCGTGATGCCATTCATGGTGGCGGAGTTCGCCGTGATGTTTCTCATGGTCCTCTGCCCGTGGCTGGTCACGGTGCCTGCAAAGTGGTTTTCAGGGTAGCGGGAAAGTGGTGCGATCCACGCAGCCTATGCACGTTGATGAAAGCGTTGATTCAAAGGTCCTTGTTGTTGGGTGACGCGCGATCGCGCTGAATCGGTGCGCGGTCCAATTGGAACCCTCAACGGTCGAGATGTGCGCACGTAAGTTGGCGAAACTGTGTCGAGAAATAGGTCAGTGTCAACAACTTACGACCTCCAGTCGCAGCACTTTGCCGCCAGTTCCATTGAATGTGGCGCCCTACGATTGCGCCTTAGGCAGTGACCTTGGCGTCCTCTGCCGACCGACCGCAACCGCTGCATAGACGACCTTGACACCGGCGTTTTATGCGCTGTGAGAAGGGCGTTGCAAGATCCAATGCCTCGGTCAGTTGGCGAAAACTTTGTCGCGAAATAGGGCAGTCGCAACAACTAGTGACCTCCAGTCGCAGCACTTTGACGCCAGTTCCATTTAATGTGGCGCCCTAGGCAGGCTCACGCATCACACGTCGATGTTGCCCGCGCGCAGCGCGTTGGTCTCGATGAAGTCGCGGCGCGGCTCCACCTCGTCGCCCATCAGCATGGTGAACACGCGATCGGCTTCGATCGCGTCGTCGATCTGCACGCGCAGCAGGCGGCGCACGGTCGGGTCCATGGTGGTTTCCCACAGCTGCTCGGGGTTCATCTCCCCCAGGCCTTTGTAGCGCTGGCGGCTGGTGGTGCGCTCGGCTTCGCTGATGAGCCAGCGCATGGCCTGGCGGAAGTCGCCGACCTTTTCTTCCTTCTGCTTGTCGCCTTCGCCGCGCACCACCTTGGCGCCTTCGCCCAGCAGGCCGCGGAAGGTGTCGGCGGCGGTGGCCAGCGCGGCGTAGTCGGCGCCGTGCACGAAGTCCTGCGTGAGCACGCTGCTCTTGATGTTGCCGTGGTGGCGGCGGCTGATGCGCAGGATGGGTTTGTCGGTGCGCACGTCGAACTCGGCCGCCACTTCGGCGGGCACGCCGGTGGTGGCCAGTTCGCGCAGCTTGGCCTGCAGCGCGACGGCGCTGACTTCGGCCTGCTCCACGCTGTCGAGGTTGAGCGCCACGCCGTCGGCGATGGCACGCAGGGCCTCGGCGTCCATGAAGTTGGACAGGCGCGCGATCACGCTTTCGGCCACCTGGTGCTTGCGAGCGAGCTCGCCCAGCGTGTCGCCGGTGAGCGTGGTCTGCGTGGCACCGCCGGTGAGCACGCTGGCGTCCTTGAGCGCGATGCGCAGCAGGAAGCCGTCGAGCGCCGAACCGTCCTTGAGGTACAGCTCTTCCTTGCCCGCCTTGACCTTGTACAGCGGCGGCTGCGCGATGTAGATGTGGCCGCGCTCCACGAGCTCGGGCATCTGGCGGTAGAAGAAGGTGAGCAGCAGGGTGCGGATGTGCGCGCCGTCCACGTCGGCGTCGGTCATGATGATGATGCGGTGGTAGCGCAGCTTGGCGACGTTGAAGTCGTCCACGCCGGCCGTGCCACCCACGCCCGTGGCCTTGCCGATGCCGGTGCCCAGTGCGGTGATGAGCGTGAGGATTTCGTTGCTGGTCAGCAGCTTTTCGTAGCGCGCCTTCTCCACGTTCAGGATCTTGCCGCGCAGCGGCAGGATCGCCTGGAACTTGCGGTCGCGGCCCTGCTTGGCCGAGCCGCCGGCGGAGTCACCCTCCACGATGTAGATCTCGCACAAGGCGGGGTCTTTTTCCTGGCAGTCGGCGAGCTTGCCGGGCAGGCCCATGCCGTCGAGCACGCCCTTGCGGCGCGTCATTTCGCGGGCCTTGCGTGCGGCTTCGCGGGCGCGCGCGGCTTCGACGATCTTGCCGCAGATGATCTTGGCGTCGTTCGGGCGCTCCTGCAGGTAGTCGGCCAGCAGGCGGCTCACGATGTCTTCGACCGGGCCGCGCACTTCGCTGGAGACCAGCTTGTCTTTCGTCTGGCTCGAGAACTTGGGCTCGGGCACCTTGACCGACAGCACGCAGCACAGGCCTTCGCGCATGTCATCGCCGGTGACTTCCACCTTGGCCTTCTTGGCCAGCTCGTGCTCTTCGATGTACTTGTTGATGACCCGCGTCATGGCCGCGCGCAGGCCGGTGAGGTGGGTGCCGCCGTCGCGCTGCGGGATGTTGTTGGTGAAGCACAGCACCTGCTCGTTGTAGCCGCTGTTCCACTGCATCGCGACTTCCACGCCGATGTTGGTGCCCTGGTCGCTCTGGCGGTCGCCCATGGCGTGGAACACGTTGGGGTGCAGGACGGTCTTGCCCTTGTTGATGAAGTCGACGAAGCCCTTGACGCCGCCGGCGCCGGAGAAGTCGTCTTCCTTGCCGCTGCGTTCGTCCTTCAGGCGGATGCGCACGCCGTTGTTGAGGAAGGAGAGTTCGCGCAGGCGCTTGGACAGGATCTCGTAGTGGAAGTCGGCGTTCTCGCGGAAGATCTCGTAGTCGGGCAGGAAGTGCACCTCGGTGCCGCGCTTCTCGGTGGCGCCGGTGATGCGCATGGGCGAGATCTCGACGCCGGTGGGCGTGGTCTCGATCACGCGGTTCTGCACGAAGCCGCGCGCGAATTCGAGCTGGTGCACATGGCCTTCGCGGCGCACCGTGAGGCGCAGCCACTGCGAGAGCGCGTTCACGCAGCTCACGCCCACGCCGTGCAGGCCGCCCGAGACCTTGTAGCTGTTCTGGTTGAACTTGCCGCCCGCGTGCAGCTCGGTCAGCGCGATCTCGGACGCCGAGCGTTTGGGCTCGTGCTTGTCGTCCATCTTCACGCCGGTGGGGATGCCGCGGCCGTTGTCCACCACGCTGATGGAGTTGTCGGTGTGGATGGTCACGACGATGTCGTCGCAATGGCCGGCCAGGGCCTCGTCGATGGAGTTGTCGACCACCTCGAACACCAGGTGGTGCAGGCCGGTGCCGTCGGACGTGTCGCCGATGTACATGCCGGGCCGCTTGCGCACGGCTTCCAGGCCTTCCAGGATCTGGATCGAGCCCTCGCCGTAGCCCTCGCTGGCACCGGCCTGGTGGGCGTCGATGGTGGGCTGGAAATTGGAGCTGTCGGCTTGCACCTCACCGGTGTTGACGGATTCGGCGGGCTTGTTGGCGTCGGACATGGTGGAATTTCTCGATCTCAGTAAACGCCAAACCCGCGGTGTTCGCGGGTTTGGAATGCGGGCGCAACCAGGGGGCGGACCTCAGATGCGCATCGGCATGACAACGTATTTGAAGGCGTTGTCGTCGGGGTTGGTGACCAGCGCGGAGCTGTTGCCGTCGGACAGTTCGATGCGGACCATCTCCTGCGACATGTTCTGCAGCGCGTCGATCAGGTAGGTCACGTTGAACCCGATCTCGATCGTGTCGCCGCCGTAGTCGATGTCGAGTTCGTCCACGGCTTCTTCCTGCTCGGCGTTGCTCGAGGCCACGCGCAGCACGCCGGGCTCGACGTTCAGGCGCACACCCTTGAACTTCTCGCTGGTCATGATGGCGGTGCGCTGCAGGCTGGCCAGCAGGGGCGCGCGCCCCAGGGTGACGATGTTCTTGTGGTTCTTCGGGATCACGCGGTTGTAGTCGGGAAACTTGCCCTCGACCAGCTTGGTGACGAACTCCATGCCGTCGAAGCTGAACTTGGCCTGGTTGGCCGCGAACTGCATTTCGATCGCGCCTTCCTTGTCGGACAGCAGGCGCTGCAGTTCCAGCACGGTCTTGCGCGGCAGGATGACTTCCTGCTTGGGCACTTCCACGTCCAGCGTGCTGGACGCGAAGGCCAGGCGGTGGCCGTCGGTGGCGACCAGGCTGAGCTGCTTGCCTTCGGCCACGAACAGGATGCCGTTGAGGTAGTAGCGGATGTCGTGCACCGCCATCGCGAACGAGACCTGGCTCAGCAGGCTCTTGAGCGTCTTCTGCGGCACCGAGAACACGGGGCCGAAGCTGGCCGATTCCTGCACCAGCGGGAAGTCTTCGGCGGGCATGCTCTGCAGCGTGAAGCGGCTCTTGCCGCCCTTGAGGATCAGCTTGCCGGCGTTCGATTCCAGGCTCACGGTCTGGTCGCCGGGCATGGTGCGCAGGATGTC
Source organism: Hydrogenophaga sp. GW456-12-10-14-TSB4 (assembly GCF_059424305.1). Lineage (NCBI taxonomy): Bacteria > Pseudomonadati > Pseudomonadota > Betaproteobacteria > Burkholderiales > Comamonadaceae > Hydrogenophaga > Hydrogenophaga sp. GW456-12-10-14-TSB4. The sequence continues at coordinate 13,419 of NZ_JBWKZH010000066.1, forward strand.
GATCAGCTTGCGCGCGCCCAGCGTGGTGGCGAAGTTGCCGCTGTCGCCGTCGAGTTCGGCGGTGGTGCGGATCTGGATTTCGAGGTCGCTGGTGGTCAGTTGCACCTGCGAACCGGTCTTGCGAAGCAGGACGTTGGCCAGGATCGGCAGGGTGTGGCGGCGTTCCACGATGCCCGCGACCGATTGCAGCGCGGCCAAAACCTTGTCCTGGGTCGATTTCAAAACGATCATGTCAGACTCTTTCTTCTCTGGTTGCTTGTCGGCCGGCTCCTGCCTCCCGGTCGGCCCATTTCATTGTGCGGGCCAAATCCCCGCTATTTTCGCCTTTTTGTGACCGCCTCCGGCAAAACGGTCCCGGGACTCCCCGCCTCATCCCTTGAGCGTCTGTTCCAGCACGTGCAGCTGCTGGTTCAGCTCGGAGTTCTGCTGGCGTTCGGCGCCGATCTTGCGCACCGCGTGCAGCACCGTGGTGTGGTCGCGCCCGCCGAACAGCTCGCCGATTTCGGGCAGGCTTTTCTGGGTCAGTTCCTTGGCGATGAACATCGCGATCTGGCGCGGCCGCGCGATGCTGGCCGGCCGCTTCTTGCTGTACATGTCGGCGACCTTGATCTTGTAGAAGTCGGCCACCGTCTTCTGGATGTTCTCCACGCTGATCTGCCGGTTCTGGATCGACAGCAGGTCTTTCAGCGCATCGCGCGCCAGCTGGATGGAGATTTCCTTCTGGTTGAAGCGCGAATAGGCGAGGATCTTGCGCAGCGCGCCTTCGAGCTCGCGCACGTTGGAGCGCACGTTCTTGGCCACGAAGAAGGCCACTTCCTCGGGCATGACGGCGTTTTCCACCGCCGCCTTGTTGATCAGGATGGCCACGCGCATCTCCAGCTCGGGCGGCTCGATTGCCACCGTGAGGCCCGAGTCGAAGCGCGAGACCAGCCGCTCGTGGATGTCGGCCAGCCCCTTGGGATAGGTGTCGCTGGTCAGCACGATGTGGCTTTTCTTGGCCAGCAGCGCCTCGAAGGCGTTGAAGAACTCCTCCTGGGTGCGCTCCTTGTTGGCGAAGAACTGCACGTCGTCGATCAGCAGCAGGTCGAGCGAGTGGTAGCGCTCCTTGAATTCATCGAAGGTCTTGCGCTGATAGGACTTGACCACATCGGACACGAACTGTTCGGCGTGGATGTACAGAACTTTGGCCTGTGGACGGTCGGCCAGCAGGTGGTTGCCGATGGCGTGCACCAGGTGGGTCTTGCCCAGGCCGACGCCGCCATAGATGAACAGCGGGTTGTACAACTGGCCCAGGCTGCCGGCCACGTGCATGGCCGCGGCGCGCGCCATGCGGTTGGCCGAACCTTCGACGAGGGTGGAGAAGGTCAGCGCCGGGTTCAGCCGGGTCTTGGGGCCGTTGGTGGGGATGGCGACTTCGGCGGGGGCCAGATCGGGCAGCTCGGCCAGAACCTGGTCTTGCACCGTTCGCGGCACAGGCATTGTTCGGCTGGGGATTTCACGCGGAGCAAGCACCAACTCCAGTGCCACCGGAACCCCTTGAACGCTCTCCAGCAGGGCGGAAATGCGCGACGCGTACTGGGCGCGGATCCAGTCCATCTTGAACCGGTTGGCCACGGCCACGGTCACGCGGGAACCGTCGGGCGCGACCGTGGCGGTCAGCGGCCGGATCCAGGTGTTGAATTGTTGTTCGGGGATCTCCTGCGAGAGCCGGTCCATGCAGGCGGACCAGAGCAGGAGGGTGTCCGGCCGGGGGGCGGCCAGGGACGCGTCAGGGGGAATGCCCTCGATCATGCGGGAAGCGTTGAAGCCGTTGTGGTTGTGGACAAATGCCTCGGGGCAATCGGACGATTGTAGTGTGCCCCGCCACTTATCCACAAGGGAGGGAAATCGCTACTCCAAGGTAGCGGCGGCAGGCCGATAGGCCCCTCCGCTTGAAGCCTTGCGGCGGCTTTCGCCGCCAAGTGCTTGCCGGGCATCGGGTTTATTTGCGATAATTGCGGGTTTCCCCGATTACTACAGAGCATCATGAAACGCACCTACCAGCCCTCCAAGATCCGCCGCGCCCGCACCCACGGCTTCCTCGTCCGCATGAAAACCCGCGGGGGCCGTGCCGTGATCAACGCCCGCCGCGCCAAGGGCCGCAAGCGCCTGGCCGTCTGAGGCTGCGCGTGTTCTGCCGGCGCCGACCTGCCCGGCTCCTTCACCGCACGATCCGGACGGCTCAGCGGTGACCCAGCGGCTGCGGTCCCGGCAACAGTTCCAGGCCGTCATGGCGGGTGCCCCCGTGGCCAAAACCCCTCACTTTGCCCTGCACCGCGCCGCGCTCTCCAGCGCGCATGAGGGACGGGCCTTGTTTCCCGTGGCCGATGCCTGGGTGGGTGTTCTGTTGCCCAAACGCTGGGCCAAGCGCGCCGTCACGCGCAACGCGATCCGCCGCCAGATCTACGAAGTCGCCCGCCATCGGGCCGCGAGCCTGCCGCAGGCCGCGCTCGTGGTGCGCCTGCGCAGCGAGTTCAGCCGTCAGCAGTTCGTCAGTGCCACCTCCGACGCGCTCAAGCGCGCGGTGCGCGCCGAGCTGGAACAGCTGCTGGCCCCGCGGCCCGTGCCCCGCACGGCGCCGTCTGCCGAGGCCCGCCATGCTGGCTGACTGGCCGCGCCAGGCCCTGCTCGGGCTGGTCAAGGGCTACCGCCTGTTGCTCAGCCCCTGGCTGGGCGGTGGCTGCCGGTTCGAGCCGACCTGTTCGATCTACGCCATCGGTGCGCTGGAGCGCCATGGCGCCCTGGGCGGCAGCTATCTCACGCTGCGGCGGCTGGCCCGCTGCCATCCCTGGTGCGAGGGTGGCCATGACCCGGTGCCCGCCACCGTCTCCACGCTGTTCTCCAGCCTGATTTCACCTTCCTGCGAAAAGAAGAACCCGTCATGAATGACATCCGTCGGTCCATCCTGTGGGTGGTTTTTGGTCTGTCGATGGTCCTCATCTGGGACAAGTGGCAGATCCACAACGGCCACAAGCCCACCTTCTTCCCTGGCTCAGCGCCGGCCGTGACCGCACCCGCGGCCTCCACCAGCCAGCCCGCCGGCAGCACCAGCGCAGGCGTGCCGAGCTCGACGCAGGCCACCGCGGCACCGGGTGTGGAAACCCCGGCGGCCGCTCCAGGCGCCGTGGCCCAGCGCCACGAGGTCACCACCGACCTGTTCAAGCTGGTGTTCAACAGCGAGGGCGGCTCGCTCATCGGTGCGGAGCTGCTCAAGCACGCCGAGGCCACGGGCCAGAGCAAGGACAAGACCGAGCGCCCGTTCACGCTGCTGGCCCAGGGCGGCGAGCACATCTACGTGGCCCAGACCGGCCTGATCGGCGGCAACTTTCCCACCCACAAGACGCCGATGACACTGGTGGGCAACCCCACCAGCCTGGCCGACGGCCAGAACGAGCTGCAGGTGCGGTTCGAGTCGGCCGAGGTCGGCGGCGTGAAGCTGATCAAGACCTACACCTTCACGCGCGGCCGCTATGACATCGGCGTGCAGCACGAGGTGAAGAACGTGGGCGGCCAGGCGGTGACGCCGCAGCTCTACCAGCAACTGGTGCGCGACGGCAGCAAGCTCAGCAGCGAGACGCCCTTCTACTCGACCTTCACCGGCCCGGCCGTGTACACCAACGAGAAGAAGTACCAGAAGATCGAGTTCGCCAACATCGAGAAGGACAAGGCGGAGTTCGTCAAGACCGCGAGCGACGGCTACGTGGCGATGGTGCAGCACTACTTTGCCTCGGCCTGGTTGCTGGGCGAAGGCGTGGCGCGCGAGAACTTCGCCCGCAAGATCGACAACAACCTCTTCGCCGTGGGCAGCATCACCGCGCTGACCGCCATCGAACCGGGCCAGAGCCAGAGCCAGCAGTCGCGCCTGTTCCTCGGCCCGCAGGAAGAGAAAGTGCTCGAGACCATCGCCCCCGGCCTGGAGCTCGTGAAGGACTACGGCTGGCTCACCATCCTGGCCAAGCCGCTGTACTGGCTGCTGGAGAAGATCCATGGTTACGTGGCGAACTGGGGCTGGGCCATCGTGCTGCTGGTGGTGCTGATCAAGGCCGCGTTCTACTGGCTCAACGCCAGCGCGTACCGCAGCATGGCCAAGATGAAGAAGATCAATCCCCGCATCATGGAAATGCGCGAGCGCCTCAAGGGCAACCCGCAGCAGATGCAGCAGGAGATGATGAAGATCTACCGCGAGGAGAAGGTCAACCCGCTGGGCGGCTGCTTCCCCATCCTGATCCAGATCCCCGTGTTCATCGCGCTCTACTGGGTGCTGCTGTCCAGCGTGGAAATGCGCAACGCACCCTGGATGGCCTGGATCACTGACCTGTCCTCGCCCGATCCGTACTTCATCCTGCCGCTGGTGATGGCGGTGACCACGCTGATCCAGACCGCGCTCAACCCGCTGCCGCCGGACCCGCTGCAGGCCAAGCTGATGTGGCTGATGCCGCTGATGTTCTCGGTCATGTTCTTCTTCTTCCCGTCCGGCCTGGTGCTGTACTGGATCACGAACAACGTGCTGACCATCGCACAGCAGGCCGTGATCAACCGGAGCATGGGCGTGCCGCTGAAGTTCAGCATCCCGAACTTCAAGGCCTGACCCTCCTGAGCCGCTGACCGGGGGCCTGCTGTTTGCAGGCCCTTTGTCTTTTATGCTTGCCTCTTATGCTCGCTGCCTCGCGTGACCCCATCGTCGCCATCGCCACCGCGCCCGGTCGGGGGGCCGTGGGCATCGTGCGCGTGTCGGGGCGCGGGTTGGCGCCGTTCGTGCAGGGCTTGCTGGGCCGTTCCTTGAGGCCGCGCGAGGCCACCTACCTGCCGTTCGCGGACGGGGCGGGGCAGCCCATCGACCATGGCCTGGCCCTGTGGTTTCCGGGGCCGCACTCCTACACCGGCGAGGACGTGCTGGAGTTGCAAGGCCATGGCGGGCCGGTGGTGCTGCAGCTGCTGCTGGCGCGTTGCCTGGAAGTGGCGCGCGACAGCGCGCCCACGCTGCGGCTGGCGCGCGCGGGCGAGTTCACCGAACGCGCCTTCCTCAACGACAAGCTCGACCTCGCGCAGGCCGAGGCGGTGGCCGATCTGATCGACGCCAGCACCGAGGCCGCCGCGCGCAGCGCCTCGCGCTCGCTGGCCGGGGTGTTCTCCGGTCGCGTGCACAGCCTGCGCGATGCGCTGGTGAACCTGCGCATGCTGGTGGAAGCGACGCTGGATTTTCCCGAGGAAGACATCGACTTCCTGCAGAAGGCCGACGCCACCGGCCAGCTGCAGCGGCTGCGCGACGCGCTGGCCGAGGTGCAGGCCCAGGCGCGCCAGGGCGCCCTGCTGCGCGACGGCCTGCAGGTGGTGATCGCGGGCCAGCCCAACGCGGGCAAGAGTTCGCTGCTCAATGCCTTGGCCGGGGCCGAGCTGGCCATCGTCACGCCCGTGGCCGGCACCACGCGCGACGTGGTTCAGCAGACGATCCAGATCGAGGGTGTGCCCTTGCACGTGATCGACACCGCCGGCCTGCGCGACAGCCCCGACGTGGACGAGGTCGAGAAGATCGGCATCGAGCGCGCCTGGGACCGCATCCAGCGCGCCGATGCGGTGCTGTTCCTGCACGACCTCAGCCGGGGCGCAGAGGCGGGCTACCGGGCGGCCGATGCCTCGATCGCGGCCAGCCTGGCCAGCACCCTGCCGGCCGGCGTGCCGGTGCTGCATGTCTGGAACAAGCTGGACCAGGCGAGCGCGCCGGCCGCGCTGGCGGAGCAAGCCGACACGCTGGCGATCTCGGCCAAACACGGCACCGGCCTGGAGGCCTTGCGCCAGCGCCTGCTGACCCTCGCGGGCTGGCAGCACGCGGGCGACGGCCTGTTCATGGCGCGCGAGCGGCACCTGCAAGCCCTGCGCCGGGTGGGTGAGCACCTGGAGGCTTCGCATGCCTTGTTGCAGGCGCGCGCCGAACACCTGGACCTGCTGGCCGAGGAGCTGCGGCTGGCGCAGCAGGCCCTGAGCGAGATCACCGGCGAGTTCACCGCCGACGACTTGCTGGGCGAAATCTTTTCGCGTTTTTGCATCGGCAAATGAGGCCCGGCCACCGCTCGGTGCCGCTGCGAGACCGTCGAGAGTGCAACTGTAAGCACGGGTAAGAACAGGCTTGCGCGCGCAGGTCGTGCGCGGTTATCTTGACCGCATGAACGCCCAGCTGCCCGCCTCCGTGCGCTTTGACATCCATGGTCTGGCCCAGTCCATGCGGCTGAGCAGCGCGCTGGACGCCGTACCGCTGAACCTCAACGATACCCAGTGGGCGCAGCTGGCCAATTACCTGCAACCCGTGGCCCTGCAACAAGGGCAGGTGCTGATCGAACAAGGGGTGAAGGACCGCACCGTCTACTTCGTGGAGAGCGGCACCCTGACCGTGCACTACGAGGACTCGCGCGAGCGCGTGCGCATCGCGGTGGTGGGTTCGGGCTCGTTGCTGGGCGAGGGCGCCTTCTTCAGCCACCTGCCGCGCAGTGCCACGGTGCACGCGGGCAGCGACTGCCGGCTCTGGTGCCTGACCCCGTTGCGCTTTCGCGAGCTCTCCTCGCGCCATCCCGATGTCGCGCTCGACGTGAGCGTGGCGATGTCGGCCGTGCTGGCGCGCCGCATGTACAACCGGCCCAAACGGGTCGCCGTGACCTGAGCCCCGCGCTCTCGAACGGAATCAAGGCCGTCCGGTGCTGCTTTTTCAACCTTTTGCGCGCGCATCCCTGGCGCACACTCTGCCCATGTCCTTGATGAGCTGGCTACAGGCCAAAAACCCCGCAGCACCCGGCAAGGGTCCCTTCACCCGCGCCCGCAAGAAGTTCAGCCAGACCACGCTGCCGCTGATCTCGCCGCGCCGGGGGCGCCGCATCCTGCGCCGTGAGCAGCTGTTTGCCGTGGTGAGGGAATCGCTCATCCGCGCGGGCGTGCTGTCCACCAGCTACGAGTTCAAGGTGCTCACGCTGGACGCCAACGGCGACAGCTTTCTCGTGCTGGTCGACCTTGCGCTGCCGGCCCAGGCCATGCCCGATGAGTACCTGCTGGAGATCGAGCGCTGGATCCAGCAGAGCGGCCAGACGCGGCACGAGATGGACGTGCGTTCCGTCTACTGGCGCCGCAAGGCCGTGCACGACCAGGTCGGCATGGCACTCAAGGCCGCCGTGGCGGCGCAGACCCGCCGCGAGGCGGTGCCCATGACGCCGGGCCTGGTGCCCGAACCCAAGGCTGCCCGCCCCGCGCCCAGCCCGACGGCCATTCCCCGGCCCGTCATCACGCCGTCCAGCGCGCCCGCGCAGGTGGTGGGCGAGGACGAAGTCGAGGCGTTTCGCCTCGCGCTGCAGAGCGTGGCCACACCGCCTTACCGTTCACCGGCCGAGGCGCAGGTGCAACTGCCGGTGCCGGAGTCGCACAGCGACTTCGGGGCCCTGAGCGAGACCCAGTACGGCAAGCTCTGAGGCCGGGCGTTGCCGGGCCACTCAGTGGCCGGCGAAATCGAGCAGGGTGAAGAGCTTGAGGCCCGAGGCCCGCAGCTTTTCCGAGCCGCCGAGTTCGGGCAGGTCGACAATGGCCGCCCCTTCCATCACCTGCGCGCCCAGTTTTTCCAGCAGCCGGCGCCCGGCCATCATGGTGCCGCCGGTGGCGATCAGGTCGTCGATCAGCACCACCCGGTCCCCGGCCTTCACCGCGTCGGTGTGCAGCTCGACGGTGGCGCTGCCGTACTCCAGCTCGTAGGTCTCCTCCACCGTGGTGAAGGGCAGCTTGCCCTTCTTGCGGATCGGCACGAAGCCCACGCCGAGTTCGTAGGCCAGCACCGAGCCGATGATGAAGCCCCGGGCGTCGAGCCCCGCCACCACGGTGGGGCGCATCGCCGCGTCCATGTAGCGGTGAACGAACGTGTCGATCAGCACGCGGAAGACCTTGGGGTCTTGCAGCAGGGGCGTGATGTCGCGGAACTGCACGCCCGGCGCGGGCCAGTCGGGCACGGTGCGGATGTGGGATTTCAGGAAGGCGGAGGTGTCCATGGGCTCGGTCCGTGAGGGAGCGGCCATTATCTTCGGTGACGCAAAAAAAAAGCCCCGGCACAACGGCCGGGGCGTCGACCATGGCGACCCTTGTACAAAGCCATGGGCTGGAACGGGAGGCCATCGAAGGCCTTGGGTTGATTCTGGTCGGGCTTGCGGTGGGTGGTGCCTGGCAGCCGACGAAATGGGCGTTCAACCCGACAGCAGCTTCTCTTCGGCCAGCGCCAGGGCGGGCGCCTTGCCGCTGATCACCACCGTGTCACCGCCTTCAAACACCGTCTCGTCGCTCAGGGCCTGGGGCTTGCCGCTGGCGCGGCGCAGGCTCACCACGCGCACGCCCACGGCGTGCAGCGCCAGGCTGCCCAGGGTCTTGCCGACATTGCGGCCGCCGGCGGGCAGGGTCACGGTGTTGAGGCGCTCGTGGTCGATCTCGTCGGCGCCGTCGTCGTCGGCGCCGTGGAAGTAGCCACGCAGCAGGTTGTAGCGCGCGTCGCGCTGGTCCTGCACCACGCGGATCACGCGCCGCATCGGCACGCCGACCAGCGCCAGCGCGTGGCTGGCCAGCATCAGGCTGGCTTCGATGGCCTCGGGCACCACCTCGGTGGCGCCGGCAGCGCGCAGCTTCTCCAGGTCCACATCGTCCACCGTGCGCACCACCACCGGTACGTGCGAGGCCTGCTCGTGCGCGTGGTGCAGCACCTTGAGTGCGCTGTGGGTGTCCAGGTAGGTCACCACCACGGCGCTGGCGCGGTGCAGGCCGGCGGCCATCAGGGCCTGCAGGCGGGCGGCGTCGCCGAACACCACCGAGTGGCCGGCGGCGGCGGCCTGCCGCACGCGGTCCGGGTCCAGATCGAGCGCCATGTAGGGAATGCGCTCGGCTTCCAGCAGCCGCGCCAGGTTCTGGCCGCAGCGGCCGTAGCCGCAGATGATCACGTGCTTGTCGGCGTTGATGGCCTTGCGCGCGATGCTGGTCATCTGCACCGACTGCATCAGCCAGTCGCTGCCCACCAGGCGGGTCACGATGCTGTTGGCGTACAGGATGGCGACGGGCGTGGCCAGCATGGAGATCACCATGCTGGCCAGGATGGGGTTGAACAGCTGCGGGGGCACCAGGTTGTTCTGCCCCGAGAGCGCGAGCAGCACCAGGCCGAACTCGCCGGCCTGCGCCAGATACAGCCCGGTGCGCAGCGCCACGCCCATGGGCGCGCCGAAGGCGCGCGTGACGCCGGTGATGAGCGCGAGCTTGAACGCCATGGACACCGAAAGCAGCAGCAACACCAGCGGCCAGCGGTCCAGCACCAGGCGCCAGTCCAGCATCATGCCGATGGTGATGAAGAACAGGCCCAGCAGCACATCGTGGAAGGGCCGGATGTCGGTTTCCACCTGGTGCTTGAACTCGGTCTCCGAGATCAGCATGCCGGCCACGAACGCGCCCAGCGCGAGCGAGAGCCCGGCGTGCTCGGTCATCCAGGCCAGGCCCAGCGTGATCAGCAGCAGGTTGAGCATGAAGAGCTCGTCGCTCTTGCGGCGTGCCACCAGCGTGAGCCACCAGCGCATGAGCTTCTGCCCGCCGGTGAGCAGCAGGCCCAGCAGCAGCACGGCCTTGAGGCTGGCCCAGCCCAGGGCGCGCAGCAATTCCTCGGGCTCGGAGGCCAGGGCGGGAATGATCACCAGCAGGGGCACCACCGCCAGATCCTGGAACAGCAGGATGCCCAGCACGCGCTTGCCGTGCTCGGATTCCAGTTCGAGCCGCTCGGCCACCATCTTGATCACGATGGCGGTGCTGCTCATCGCCATCACACCGCCCAGCGCCAGGGCCGTTTGCCACGACACGTTCCACCAGGTCGGCAGCAGCACCGTGAGCAGCAGCGAGCCCACCGTGGTCAGCAGCACGGTCAGCACCACCTGCGACAGGCCCAGTCCGAACACATGGCGCTTCATCGCCCGCAGCTTGCTCAGGCTGAACTCCAGCCCGATCACGAACATCAGGAACACCACGCCGAACTCGGCCAGGTAGCGCACGCCGCTCGAATTCTGTGCCAGCGCCAGCGCGTTCGGGCCGATCACCACGCCCACGACCAGGTAGCCCAGCATCGCTGGCAGGCGCAGCGTGCGGCACACCACCACGGCCAGCACGGCGGCCAGCAGGTAGAGCAAGGCGAGGTCGAGCGAATTCATGAACCGATGGTAATGGGTGGTCACCCACGTGGAGACGGGCCGGCGGCGATAATTGCGCCATGACCCTGCCCTCTTCCTTTGACCCTGCCCGGGCCCTGGCCCTGGCACAGGAGACCCTGAGCATCGAGGCGCAGGCGGTGACCGCCGTCGCGCAGCGACTGGATGCTTCCTTCGCCCAGGCCATCGAGCAGGTGCTGGGCATTGCCGGGCGCGTGGTCGTCATGGGCATGGGCAAGAGCGGCCACATCGGTCGCAAGATCGCCGCCACCCTGGCTTCCACCGGCACGCCTGCCATGTTCGTTCACCCGGCCGAGGCCAGCCATGGCGACCTGGGCATGATCACCAGCGCCGACGTGGTGCTGGGCATCAGCAACAGCGGTGAAAGCGAAGAGCTCACCGCCATCCTGCCGCTCATCAAGCGCATGGGCGTGCCGCTGCTGGCCATCACCGGCCGGCCCGACTCCACGCTGGGCCGCCACGCCGACGTGGTGCTCGACGCCTCGGTCGACAAGGAGGCCTGCCCGCACAACCTGGCTCCCACGGCCAGCACCACCGCCCAGCTCGCGCTCGGCGACGCGCTGGCCGTCGCCCTGCTCGACGCGCGCGGCTTCAAGGCCGACGACTTCGCCCGCTCGCATCCCGGGGGCGCGCTCGGGCGCAAGTTGCTCACCCATGTGAGCGACGTCATGCGCACCGGCGTCGAGGCGCCGCGCGTGAGCCCGGACGCTGGCCTCATGGACCTCATGCGCGAGATCAGCGCCAAGGGCCTGGGCATGACCGCCGTCGTGGATGCGGACGAGCGCGTCGTGGGCATCTTCACCGACGGCGACCTGCGCCGCCTGATCGAGAAGACCGGCAGCGGCGCCGACCTGCGCACCCTGGTGGCGCGCGATGTGATGCACGCCCAACCGCGCACCGTGCGCCCCGAGGCGCTGGCAGTGGAAGCCGCCGGCCTCATGGAGGCCAACCGCATCACCAGCGTGCTGGTGGTGGACGGCGCCGGCCGCCTTCAGGGCGCGCTCAACAGCAACGACCTCATGCGCGCAAAGGTGATCTGAACGTGGAACCCCTGCGACCGGTGTTGAGTTTCTCGCCCGCCCTGCTGCTGCGCGCCCAGCCCGTGCGCGTGGTGTTCTTCGACGTGGACGGCGTGCTGACCGACGGCAGCCTGTACTTCAGTGAGGCCGGCGAGACCCTCAAACGCTTTCACACGCTCGACGGTCTGGGCCTGCAGATGCTCAAGCGCGCCGGCATCACGCCCGCCGTGGTGAGCGGGCGCGACTCCGCGGCTCTGCGCCTGCGCCTGTCGGCGCTGGGCGTGGTGCACGCGCGCCTGGGCACCGAAGACAAGGCCCCGGCGGCCGAGGCCATCCTGGCCGAACTCGGCCTGGACTGGAGCGCGGCCGCCGCCATGGGTGACGACTGGCCCGACCTGCCCCTGCTGCGCCGCGCTGCGCTGGCCGCCGCGCCCCCCACTGCGCACGCCGAGGTGCTGGCCGTGGCGCACCATGTCACCGAGCGCCAGCCCGGGGCGGGTGCCGTGCGGGAGCTGTGCGACCTGCTGCTGGTGGCCCACGGCGCCTACGCCCGCGAACTGGAGGCGGCCGCGCGGTGAGCACGTCCGATCCGCTCGATTTCTTCGACACCGTCGACCAGACGATCGATATCCCGCGCGCGCCGCGCCGCAAGCGCAAGCTGCTGGACAGCCTCTCGATCTACCTGCCGGTGCTGCTCATGGGCTTGCTCGCGCTGGCCTCCTACTGGTTGCTGCGCGCCACACCGGCCCCGGAATCGGTCGAGCCCGAGCGCCCGGTGAGCACCGAGCCCGACTATTTCATGCGCCGCTTCTCGGTCAAGGCCTTCGACGCCAAAGGCACGCTCAAGACCGAGGTCAAGGGCGTGGAGGCGCGCCACTACCCCGCCACCGACATGGTCGAGATCGACGACGCGCGCATCCGCCACATCGGCGACCAGGGCCTGCCCACCCTGGCCAGTGCGCGGCTGGTGACCACCAATGGCGACAACACCGAGTTCGTGCTCCGGGGCGACGCGGTGATCGTGCGCGAGGCGGGCAACGACCTGAATGGCAAGCCCCAGCCCCGGCTGGAATTTCGGGGCGAGTTCCTGCATGTGTACCTGGAGCCCGACCGCATCGTCTCCGACCAGCCGGTTACGCTGCTGCGCGGCAGCGACCGGCTGGTCGCCGACACCCTGGACTACACCGGCGAGGACCAGGTCGCGCTCTTCAAGGGCCGTGTGAAAGTGCAGCTCGCGCCGCGTTGAGCGCTCCATCCCCACTTCTGCCCATGACCCCAACGACGCCCTCCGCCTCCAGCCCGCTGGTGTTCATCACCGGTGCGTCCAGCGGCATCGGCCAGGCCCTCGCCGCCCGGTTTGCGCAGGCCGGCTACCGGCTCGCGCTGGTCGCGCGCCGCACCGAGGACATGCAGGCCTGGGCCGTGGCGCAGGGCTTCGATGCCGGGCGTTGCCGCGTCTACGGTGCCGACGTGGCCGACATCGACAGCATCGTCGCCGCCGGCCAGGCCTGCCTGGCCGCGCAGGGCGTGCCCGACGTCGTCATCGCCAACGCCGGTGTCAGCATCGGCATGGACACCGGCGACCGGGCCGACATCGACGTCATGGCGCGCACCTTCGCCACCAACAACACGGGCGTGGCCGCCACCTTCCACCCCTTCGTCGCGGCCATGACCGCGCGCGGCAGCGGCGCACTCGTGGGCATCGGCAGCGTGGCCGCCATCCGGGGCCTGCCGGGGCACGGCGCGTATTGCGCCAGCAAGGCCGCGGTGGTGGCCTACTGCGAGAGCCTGCGCGGCGAGTTGCGCGGGAGCGGGGTGGCGGTGGTCACCTTGCTGCCGGGGTATGTGGACACGCCGCTGACGCGCCAGAACCGCTACAGCATGCCGTTCCTGTTGACGGCAGAGACCTTCGCCGACCGTGCTTACAACGCCATCGGCGCTGGGACGAGCTACCGCGTCATCCCCTGGCAGATGGGGGTGGTGGCCAAACTGCTGCGCTTGCTGCCCAACGCCTTGTTCGACCGCCTGTTCGCCGGTCGCCCGCGCAAGCACCGCCAGGGCGAACGGGACGCCACAGGCTGAAGCCATGAAAAAAGCCCTGAGGCGCAGGCCACAGGGCTTTGTTGTCGTGTCGACCGGCGCCAGGCGCCGGTTCAGGCCGACAGGTGCGGGCGATCAGTAACCGCCGCGGCCACCACCGCCACCGCCTTCACGACGGCCACCGCCGCCGTAGGGGCTGCGGAAACCGCCTTCGCCACCACCGCCGCCGCCGAAGCCACCGCCGCCACTGCGGCCGCCGCCGAAGCCACCACCACCGCTGCGGGGCGGACGGGCTTCCATCGGACGGGCTTCATTGACCACCAGGCTGCGACCGCCCAGCGATTGGCCGTTCATGCCTTCGATCGCGGATTGCGCTTCGGCATCGCTGCCCATTTCCACAAAGCCGAAGCCCTTGGAGCGACCCGTTTCGCGTTCCATCATGACCTTGGCGCTGTTGACAGAACCATAGGCGCTGAAAGCTTGTTGCAGGTCTTCGTCGCGCACGGTGTAAGGCAGATTGCCCACGTACAGTTTGTTGCCCATGGTTGGGACTCCTAGTAACACAGAGAAAAATAGCGATGGAGCCCCGTTAGCACACAAAACCTGTAGCGCGCGAAACCAACCGATCACTTGTCAAAACGAGCGTTCTCCACGCTCGCCGAGGGATTATGCGCTGAATGTCCCGCAAATACTAACTATTTTTCAGGATGTGCAAAGGCACCAAAACGCCGATGCGCGGCTACAACAGGCGGTCCCCATAGCGGGAAAACCCGTCTGGCGGGCGGTGCCAACCGGGAGTTGGCAGATCCCTCTATACTGCTGCCCAGCGCCGATTTGTTCCAGATTGCGGGCGCTTTAAAAATGCCGCTAAAGGGGAGATTCCCGGTCTCGCTCTTGGCGGCACCGGGTTTTTTTATTGGGCGGACGCCGCCCGCAGGACAAGGCCTTGATCGTCACGCCCCAGACCTTCCACTTCTCCGAGCCGCTGCCTTTGCGCTCCGGTGCCACCCTGCCGGCCTACGAGCTGGTGGTGGAAACCTATGGCACGCTCAATGCCGATCGCTCCAATGCGGTGCTGATCTGCCACGCGCTCAACGCCTCGCACCACGTCGCGGGCTGGCACGCCGACGAGAACGGCCAGCCGCTGGCGCGCAGCGAGGGCTGGTGGAACAACATGATCGGCCCGGGCAAGCCGGTCGATACCGACCGCTATTTCGTCATCGGCGTCAACAACCTGGGTTCGTGTTTCGGCTCCACCGGCCCGACCCACACCAACCCGGCCACCGGCACGCCCTGGGGCGCGGATTTCCCGGTGGTCACCGTGGAGGACTGGGTGGATGCACAGGCCCGCCTGCTCGACGCGATGGGCATCCAGACGCTGGCGGCGGTGATGGGCGGCAGCCTGGGCGGCATGCAGACCCTGAGCTGGACCCTGCAGTACCCCGAGCGCGTGCGCCACGCGGTGGTGGTGGCCAGTGCGCCCAACCTGACCGCCGAGAACATCGCCTTCAACGAGGTGGCGCGCCGCGCCATCGTGACCGATCCCGATTTCCACGACGGCCACTACCTGCGCGAGGGCACGCTGCCGCGCCGGGGCCTTCGCATCGCCCGCATGATCGGCCACATCACCTACCTGAGCGACGACGTGATGAACGAGAAGTTCGGGCGCAGCCTGCGTTCGATCGATCCCGGCAACCCCGCGGCGGCGGCCGAACAGGCCTACCGCTACTCCACGCAGGAGGTGGAGTTCCAGATCGAGAGCTACCTGCGCTACCAGGGCGACAAGTTCAGCGAGTACTTCGACGCCAACACCTACCTGCTGATCACCCGCGCGCTGGACTACTTCGACCCTGCGCGCGAGTTCGACGGCAACCTCACGGCCGCGCTGGCGCGGGCCCGCGCCCGTTTCTTCCTGGTGAGTTTCACCACGGACTGGCGCTTCTCCCCGGCGCGCAGCCGCGAGATCGTCAAGGCCCTGCTCGACAACCAGCGGGACGTGAGCTACGCCGAGATCGACGCACCGCACGGCCACGACGCTTTCCTGCTCGACGATCCGCGCTACCTGCAGGCGGTGCGCGCCTATTTTGAACAGACCATCGCGGGAGGCAAGGCATGAGCGAGAAACCTCTGATGGACGCGATTGCCCGCCTCGTGCCGCCGGGCTCGCGGGTGCTCGATCTGGGCTGCGGCGACGGCGCCCTGCTGGCCCATCTCCAGTCCTCGCGCGGCTGCACGGGCTATGGCGTGGAAATCGACGACGCCAAGGTGCTCGCCTGCATGCGGCGTGGCGTCAACGTCCTGCAGCTCAACCTGGAAGACGGTCTGACCATGTTCGGCGACAACGCGTTCGACGTGGTGCTGCAGATCGACACCCTGCAACACCTGCGCAATGCCGAAACCATGTTGCGCGAGACCGCGCGCGTGGGCCGCCTGGGCGTGGTCGCGTTTCCCAATTTCGCCCACTGGCCCAACCGCCTGCACGTGCTGCAGGGCCGCATGCCGGTCACCAAGCGCCTGCCTTACCAGTGGTACGACACGCCCAACATCCGCGTCGGCACGCACGCCGACTTCGAGGTGCTGGCGCGGCGCAATGGCCTGACCATCGAAGACAGCTTCGGCCTGCAGGAAGGCCGCGAGGTCCGCGTGCTGCCCAACCTCATGGCCAGCACGGCCGTGTTCCGCTTCTCCAGCTGAACAGGTTCAGGCGGCGCGCGCCGCTTCCCGCGCGGCGTCGGTGCCGAAGTCGCCTTCGACCGCCCGGGCATCGGTCGGCATCTCGGGATAGACCTCGCTGAACACGGTGCGCATGTGCGCCAGGGGCAGGTCGTCGAAGGTGCCGTGCTCCTTCACGTACTCCATGTGCTGGCGGCCTTCGCGGTCGAAGGGGTGGTAGATCGAATCGGTCTCGCCGTCGAACTCCAGCGGCAACAGGCCGAACTTCTCGCACAGCTCGATGTTGAAAGCCGGCGTGGCCTTGCGCCAGGCGCCGTCGATCCACAGCGAGGTGTAGCCGTGCCAGACGAAGACGTCGGTCTTCATGGTGTTGCGCATGCGCTCGGTCGAGAGGTGGTTGCGCACGTCGGCAAAGCCCAGACGCGCGGGGATGCCCGCGGCGCGGCACACCGCGGCCAGCAGCACGGCCTTGGGCACGCACCAGCCGTAGCCCTGTTCCAGCGCCCGGCTCGCGCTCATGCCGGCGTCGGACATGTCGATGCGGTAGGGGTCGTAGCGCAACTGGTCGCGCACCGCGAGGTACAGCGACACCGCTTGTTCGCGTGGTGTCTCGCCGCGGGCGTGTTCGCGGGCGAAGGCCTGGACGGCGGGGTGGTCGGTTTCGATCCAGCGGGTGGCCGCCAGGTGCTGCGGGCCGGGAAGGGTGTGGTCGTTCATCGCCCCAAGTTACCAGACCGGGGCGGGTGCCACCGACGCCTTAGGGACAAACCCTGCGTGGCCGCGGGGGCTGTTGTGCGTACTTTGGTATTCGATGTGCGCTGCGGGCGGTGATTGGGGCGGGTTTGTCGGCCTATTTCCGACTTCAGCCGCCGCCGTGCTGGCCGATATTCCTGTGACCAACCGTTAACTGAGGACCCGATCCATGGACATGCGCAACGAAGCCACCCACCTTGCCCGCCACGACAGTGCCAGGGCTGCCGCCGCACAAGCCGCCAGCGCCGAATTCCTGACCTTCCGCCTGGGCGGCGAGGAGTACGGCATCGACATCCTGCGCGTGCAGGAGATCCGTTCCTACGAAGAACCCACCCGCATCGCCAACGCGCCCGCGTTCATCAAGGGCGTGGTCAACCTGCGCGGCGTGATCGTGCCGGTGGTGGACCTGCGCATCAAACTCGGCTGCGAGAAGGTGGAATACAACGGCTTCACCGTGGTGATCGTGCTCAACGTGCACGGTCGCGTGGTGGGTGCGGTGGTCGATTCCGTCTCGGACGTGCTCGAACTCGCCGGCGACCTGATCAAGCCCGCGCCCGAGATGAACACCAACGTCAACACCAGCTTCATCACCGGCATCGCCAGCGTGGGCGAGCGCATGTTGATCCTGATGGACATCGAAGCCCTCATGTCCGGCAGCGACATGGGCTTGATGGACAGCGCCCAAGCCCTTCAATAACAAGGCAGCGGCGTGGGCCGCGACGAGGAGTCCCGGAAGATGAGACAAACCGACAACCGACAGAGCTCGGTGGCGCGCCGCGTCGCCCTGCTCGCCGTGGCTTTGCTGTCCGCGGTGCTGGTCCTGATCAGTGGTGCCATGTCCGTCATGGCGGAAAAATCCTCGCGCGAGCGCATGGTCCAGTGGACGGGCGACAAGGTCGTGTCCGTGGGCGAGTCGATCGACGCCTTCGACGCCACTGCGCGCCTGATGACGGACCGGGCCTACAAACCGTTCCGCCAGAAGTTCGCCGACAAGTTCGAGCTGGATGCACAGGCCGGCATGCTCAAGGGCTGGGGCATGCTGCTCAACAACGACTTCTCCGAGGTCGACACCTTCGCGCGCACCAGCGGCGGCGCGGCGACGATCTTCATGCGCAAGGGCGACGACTTCGAGCGCATCAGCACCTCGCTGAAGAAGGAAAACGGCGAGCGCGCCATGGGCACGATGCTGGATCGCAAGAGCCGGGCCTACCCGCTGATGCTCGAAGGCAAGACCTTCACGGGCCGTGCCGTGCTGTTCGGCAAGCCCTACATGACGCACTACGAAGCCTTGAAGGACGACGCCGGCAAGGTGGTCGGCATCCTGTTCATCGGCTTCGACATGGCGGACTTCCAGTCTGCGCTGGACAAGCTGGTGGAAGAGGCGCGCTTCTTCCAGAGCGGCGGGACGTATGTGATCAACCCCGGCAGCTCGAACGAAGACGCGGTGTTCGTCTCGCACCCCACGGCCGCCGGCAAGAAGGTGCTGGCCGTGAGCCCCGACGCCGCGGCGATGCTGGATGACATGCGGGCGTCGCCGGAGGCCTTTGTGCCGGCGGCGGTGCCGCTGTTCAACAGCGCCATCGACCGCCCCTGGGCCGTCAAGCGCCAGTCCGAGTCGGGCTGGTGGGTGGTGGCCGAGGTGTCCGACACCGAAGCCATGGCCAGCTTCTGGCGCACGATGTACAGCCTGTGGGGCATGCTGGCCCTGGCCACGGCCGTCCTCGGCGTGGGCCTGTACCTGCTGGTGCGCCGCAACGTGAGCGATCCGCTGGCCCAGCTGACGTCGGCGGTCACCACCGTGGCACAGGGCGACCTGAGCCAGACCTTCCGGTCCGACCGCAGCGACGAGATTGGCCGGCTGGTGCGGGAGGTCGAGACCATGCGCCAGCGCTTCCTCGGCATGATGCGCGAGCTGCGCAGCGCGACGGACAGCATCAACACGGCGTCGGTGGAGATTGCCACGGGCAACCAGGACCTGAGCGCGCGCACGGAGCAGGCGGCGAGCAACCTGCAGGAGACGGCGGCGAGCATGGAGCAGCTCACGAGCACGGTGCGCCAGAGCGCCGATGCGGCCAGGCAGGCGAACCAGCTGGCGGCGAGCGCGGCGCAGATCGCGGTGCGCGGGGGCGAGGTGGTGGGCCAGGTGGTCACGACGATGGACGAGATCAACCACAGCAGCAAGAAGATCAGCGACATCATCGGCGTGATCGACGGGATCGCGTTCCAGACCAACATCCTGGCGCTGAACGCGGCGGTGGAAGCCGCG
>NZ_JBWKZH010000067.1:0-30783 GCF_059424305.1 Hydrogenophaga sp. GW456-12-10-14-TSB4
AGCCCACACCGCAGCCGGTGTTGCGGCAGGAGCCCTCGCCGATGGCGCCCGTGGTGGCACCGCCCGAGCCCGCACCGCCTGCGGTCGTGGCCGCCGAACCGGCACCGCCGGCCCCACCCGCGCCTCCGGCTCCGCCTGCGCCGCCGCGCGTCGTGCTGCCCTCGAGCAACGCCGACTACCTCAACAACCCGCGCCCGCCCTACCCCTCGCTGTCCCGGCGCATGGGCGAGCAAGGCCGCGCCGTGGTGCGGGTGTTCGTCGAAGTCAACGGCATCCCCAGCCGGGTCGAGCTGATCAAATCCAGCGGCTTCGAGCGGCTGGACAACGCGACCAAGGAAACCGCCATGCGCTGGCGCTATTCGCCGGGCAAGGTCGGCAATGAACCACGCGCGATGTGGGTCGAAGTCCCGATCAAGTGGGAACTGGGATAAGCCGCCCTTCCGAACCCTTCGCCTTTATTTTTCAAGCAACACCTCTTTCCCAGGAGTCAGAGAATCATGGATCCGCAAATCGCTTCAACGGGCCTGGCCCACGTCTGGACACAAGGTGACTGGGTCACCCGCTCGGTGGCCATCGTGCTGCTGGCCATGTCCCTGACCACCTGGGTCATCATCCTGTGGAAAGCCCTGGACCAGCGCGCCCAGCGCGCCCAGGCCAAGGGCATCGAAGGCTTCTGGCACAGCGCCGATTTCGCCGAAGGCCTGGACAAGCTCGGCTCGTCCGAAGGCAACCCCTTCCGCAGCGTGGCCCTGGAAGGCCGCGAAGCCACCCGCCACATCCTGCACAAGGACGGCCACAACGGCGCGCCGCCCCAGCGCCAGCTGCACGACAGCCTCGACGTGAGCGACTGGGTCGAGCGTTCGCTGCGCAAGAGCGTGGACGACCACACCGCCCGCGCGCAGAGCGGCCTCTCGGTGCTCGCCTCAGTGGCGTCCACCGCACCGTTCGTGGGCCTGTTCGGCACCGTCTGGGGCATCTACCACGCGCTGCTGAGCATCGGTGCGGCGGGCCAGGTCAGCATCGACCGCGTGGCCGGCCCGATCGGTGAAGCGCTGATCATGACCGCGCTCGGCCTGCTGGTCGCCATCCCCGCCGTGCTGGGCTTCAACGCCCTGGTGCGCGGCAACAAGGGCATCAGCCACCAGCTCAACCGCTTCGCGCACGACCTGCACGCCTACTTTGTCACCGGCGCGCGCGTCACCGCCAGCGCGGCCGACGGCAAGGTGCTGCCGATCAAGAAGGCCTCCTGAGGACCTGAACCATGGCCATCGGAACCCAAACGGACAACGATGAGGTGATGAGCGAGATCAACATGATCCCGTTCATCGACGTCATGCTGGTCCTGCTGATCATCTTCATCATCACCGTGCCCGTGATCAAGCACGCGGTCAACATCGAGCTGCCCCAGGCCAGCATGGAGAAGGTGCTGGACAAGCCCGAGAACATCCGCCTGTCGGTGGATGCGGACGGGGTGTACTACTGGAACGACCAGCGCGTGGAAGACGCCGAGTTCGCCAACCGCCTCACGGCCGCCGCCGCGCAGGACCCCCAGCCCGAGCTGCACATCCGCGGCGACAAGGCGGTGCGCTATGAGCGTGTGGCGCAAGCCATGGCCAGCGCGCAGCGCAGCGGCGTGCGCAAGATCGGCTTCATCACGGAACCCACGGCACCATGAACCCGAACACGGACACCACCCCGGCACCGGCCGATGCCGGCGCAGCACCCGATGCAGCGCCGCCGCAGGCCGTGTACGAAGGGCAGCCCGTGCCCGTGTTGCCCAGCGCAGACCTGCTGCGCGGCCAGAAGGTGGTGGCCATTCATCACAACGGATCGCTCTACCGGCTGCACGCCACGCGGCAGGGCAAGCTGATCCTCACCAAGTAAGCAAGGCCGGCACCGGAGCCCGGCCTGGAACCGTTTTTTCATCGTGGGGCGACCCGGGGACATCACCATCCCCGTGCGTCGTTTTTAGCCAGCCAAGAGACCTTGCGTCTCGTTAGCCAGGCATTTTTTCCGGGCGCAACGCCCGGACCGGCTTACAGGCCGATGGCCGCGATGCCCGCGCGCGCGATCTGCGCGTCTTCGGTCGACTTCACACCGCTCACACCCACCGCACCCAGGCACTGGCCGTCCTTGAGGATCGGCACGCCGCCTTCGAGCATGCCCGAGAGCTGGGGCGCGCTCAGGAAGGACATGCGGCCCTGGTTGATCACGTCTTCATAGATCTTGCTCTCGCGCCGGCCCATGGCGGCCGTGTGGGCCTTGGCGGGTGCGATGTGGGCCGAGATCGCGGCCGCGCCGTCCAGGCGCTGCAGCCAGAGCAGGTGCCCGCCGTCGTCCACGATGGCAATGGTCACGGCCCAGTTGTGCTTCAGCGCCTCGGCTTCGGCCGCAGCGGCGATGAGTTTGACGTCGGCGATATCGAGAACTGCCTTGTTTTTCATGAACTTGGTCCTAAATGGGGAATCAGAGAAGAAGGAATTGCAGAGCGGGAGCTTAGCGCCCGGGCGCAAGCTGAGAACGATAGCGCGTGCATTGGCACACCCCAGGTCACAAGTGACCATACCAAAAATGCGCTGTCGGACCGGCCTCACCCACGGCAGACCGGGCTCCTACAATGCGATTTCGCCGGTTGCGCGTCATTCCGACGCGCAGCGACCGGCCCACGTCGTCAGATGATGAAGGAGATCACCACCATGACCGACCATGTCCAGACCAGCGGCCGCTTCGGCACCGCCGTTTCCTCCGACGCGCTGCGAAACAAAGTCATGCGCAACACCTACTGGCTGCTGGCGCTGTCCATGCTGCCCACCGTGCTGGGCGCCTGGATCGGCGTGCAGACCGGCATCACCGCCGCGCTCACGGGCGGCCTGGGCCTGATCGTCTTCCTGGGCGGCGCCTTCGCCTTCATGTTCGCCATCGAGAAGACCAAGAACTCCGCCGCCGGCGTGCCCGTGCTGCTGGCGTTCACCTTCTTCATGGGCCTGATGCTCTCGCGCCTGCTGGCCGCGGTGCTGGGCTTCTCCAACGGCTCCAGCCTGATCATGACCGCCTTCGGCGGCACGGCCGGTGTGTTCTTCATCATGGCCAACCTCTCGACCGTGATCAAGCGCGACCTCTCCGGTCTGGGCAAGTGGCTCTTCGTGGGCGCCCTGGCCATCATGATCGGCGCGATCATCAACGTGTTCGTGGGCAGCCCGATCGGCATGGCCGTGATCGCCACCCTGGCGATCGTGGTGTTCAGCCTCTACCTGCTGTACGACCTCAAGCGCATCGTGGACGGCGGCGAGACCAACTACATCACCGCCACCCTGGGCCTGTACCTGAGCCTGTTCAACATCTTCCAGAGCCTGCTGATGCTGCTGGGCATGTTCGGCGGCGACCGCGAGTAACAGGGCCTCACCCCGCGAAAAAGGACCTTCGGGTCCTTTTTCTTTGCCTGCCGGCCCCACGATGTGATTTTTTTGCCGCCTCAAGCGTCAAGTTCGGGCCGCAGGCGCCGAAACAAGGCTGAAACCCACCGCAAAGCCATGCGACACACCGCCCTCACCCTCTGCCTCCTGTCCGCCGTCAGCCTGCTGAGCGGCTGTGAAGCGCTGGGCATTGAGACCGCCACGCAGATCGCGGCGAAGAAGGAAGCCGAAGGCAAGGCCATCGGCAGTGCCTGTCGTCACGCGGTGCGCAGCATCGAAAGCTGCTTCAGCAACTACCCGCGCGCCGGCAAGGCCGCCGTGTTCGCTGGTTGGCGCGAGATGGACCAGTACATGCGAGAGAACTCGGTGGTGGGCATGCCCTCCGAAGCCGAGTCCGGCGCCGCGCCTGCGGCGGCCAACGGCGCCAAGCCTGGCGCCGAATCGCAGAAGTCCTGATTCAGACCTCGTCGGCCGCTGCCGGTGCCGCATCGGCGCCCGGCACCTTCGACGGCTCCAGCTCAAACACCGCCATGCTCTCGACGTGCGCCGTGTGGGCAAACATGTTGACCACCCCGGCCGTCACGCAGCGGTAGCCCGCCTGGTGCACCAGCAGCCCCGCGTCGCGCGCGAGCGTGGCCGGGTTGCAGCTCACGTAGACGATGCGCTGCGGCGGCGTCCAGCCGCCGCGCAGGGCCGGGTTCTGGTGCAGGTCGGCGATGGCCTTGGCCAGCGCGAACGCGCCCTCGCGCGGCGGGTCCACCAGCCACTTCTGCGCCACGCCGTCGGCCACCAGCAGCTCGGGCGTCATCTCGAACAGGTTGCGCGCCGCGAAGGTGGTGGGGGCCAGCGGGCGGTCCCGCCCGGCCTGGTTGCCCGCCAGGTTCTCGCGCGAGCGCGCCACCAGGGCCTCGCTGCCCTCGATGCCCAGCACCTCGCCCGCCGTGGTGGCGATCGGCAGCGTGAAGTTGCCCAGGCCGCAGAACCAGTCGATCACGCGCTCGTCGGCCCGGGCATCGAGCAGGCGCAGGGCGCGCACCACCAGCACACGGTTGATGAAGGGATTGACCTGCGTGAAATCGGTCGGCTTGAACGGCATGGTGATGCCGAACTCGGGCAAGGCATACGACAGCACCTCGCCGCCCTCGTCGAGCAGCTTGACGGTGTCGGGCCCCTTGGCCTGCAGCCACCACTGCACACCATGCCGGGCCCCGAAGGCGCGCAGGCGCGCCAGGTCGTCCTCGCTCAGCGGTTCCAGGTGGCGCAGCACCAGCGCGGTCACGTCGTCGCCACTGGCCAGTTCGATCTGCGGGCAGGTCTCGCGCGCGTCCATGCCGAAGATGAGCTCGCGCAAGGGCATCAGCATGGCGCTCACGTGCGGCGGCAGCACCGGGCAGACCTGCATGTCGGCCACGTAGCGGCTCTTGCGCTCGTGAAAGCCGATCAGCACCTCGCCCTTCTTGTGCACATGGCGCACCGAGAGGCGCGCGCGGTGGCGGTAACCCCAGGCCGGGCCTTCGATGGGCCGCATCAGGGTCTCGGCCCGGACCTTGCCCAGGTGCCAGAGGTTGTCTTCCAGCACGCGCTGCTTGACGGCCACCTGGGCGGCCTCGTGCAGGTGCTGCATCTTGCAGCCGCCGCAGGCGCCGGCGTGCAGGCCGAAGTGCGGGCAGCCGGGCCGCACGCGCTGCGAAGACTCGCGGTGGATCGCCGTCACCGTGCCGGCTTCCCAGTTGTTCTTCTTGCGGTGCACGTTCACGCTGACCTGCTCGAAGGGCAGCGCGCCTTCGATGAACACCACCTTGCCGTCGGGCCGGCGGGCGATGCCCTGGGCATCGATATCGAGGGATTCGACCGCCAGCCAGCCCTCGGGCAGGACACGGTCAGGCGATTCGGGGGCCGCTTCGTCGCGGGCCGTGGTGAGAAGGCTGTTTTCGTGGGGAGAGGACGCTGTCATCCCCCGATTGTCTCAGGCCCAGGCCCCGAGGTACTCATCCCAGTGCGGCTCGGTCGGCGCCAGGTTGCCCAGCGTTTCTTTCACCATGGCGATTTCCTGCTCGTACTCGGCCTCGGTCAGCCCGCCGCGCATCTTCTGGAAACGGCAATACACCAGGTAGGTGTTCATCACGTCGGTCTCACAGTAGCGGCGGATGTCCTCGATCCGCCCCGCCAGGTACTGCGCGTGGACCTGCGAACCGTCCATGCCCAGCTTGCCCGGAAAACCGCAGAGCTTGGCCATGGCGTCCAGCGGCGCGTTGTTCTTGGGCGAGTACATGGCCAGCAGGTCCATCAGGTCCAGGTGGCGCATGTGGTACCGGCTGATGTAGTTGTTCCACTTGAACTCGCGGTCGTCCTCGCCGAGATCCCAGTACTTGCTGGCCTCCACCCCGTGGCGCAGGCCCCGGTAGTGCAGCACCGGCAGATCGAAGCCGCTGCCGTTCCAGCTCACCAGTTGGGGCGTGTGCTTCTCGATGGAGTGGAAGAAGGCCTGCACCACGCGGCCTTCGCTCTGGCCGTCGCGGTCGACGAAGGAGTGGATGCGCAGGCCCTCGGCGTTGCGGAACACGCAGCTGATGACCAGCACGCGCTGCAGGTGCAGGGGCGCGAAGTCGCTCTGGCCTTTTTCCTGGCGCTCGGCCAGCCAGGCCGCGTGGACCTGCTCGTCGGTCTGGTCGGGGCCGGCGCCGCGCAGGGCGCGCAGCCCGGCCACATCGGGAATCGACTCGATGTCGAAAACCAGAACCGGCCAGGCCATGCCGCGCCGGCGGATCAGCGCTTGGGCAGGTGGGCCATCGGATCGACCGGCTTGCCCAGTCGGCGCACCTCGAAGTGCAGCTTCACGCGGTCGGTGTCGCTGCTGCCCATTTCGGCGATCTTCTGGCCCTGGCGCACGGCCTGGTCTTCACGCACCAGCAGCGCCTGGTTGTGGGCGTAGGCGGTGAGGTAGGTGTTGTTGTGCTTCAGGATGATCAGGTTGCCATAGCCGCGCAGGCCGGCACCGGCATAGACCACCCGGCCGTCGGCCGCCGCGACCACGGGGTCGCCGATCTTGCCAGCGATCGACACGCCCTTGTTGTTGGCCTCGTCGAACGGCGTGATGACCGAGCCCTGGGCCGGCCAGATGAAGCTGATCTCGTCGGCGCCGCCTGCTGCAGGAGCGGGTGCCGGGGCCGGCGGGGTGCTGGGGGACGTGGAGGCCGCAGGCGGCGTGCTTTCCGACAGGGGGCGGGAGGCCACGCCTGCGCTGGTCACCGGGCTCGTGGTCGGGCCCGACGGTGCGGTGGCCGTGGTGCTGGACCCCGGCGGCTGCACGCGCAGCACCTGGCCGACTTCGAGCGCGTTCGGGTTGGTGAGGTTGTTCCAGGCCTGGATGTCGCGCCAGTTCTGGCCGTTGTCCAGCGCGATGCGGAACAGGGTGTCACCGGCCTTGACGGTGTAGTAGCCCGGCTTGCCAGCGTTCTCGGCACCCGGCATGGGCACCACTTCGGCCGGGCGGGGGGCGGCGGAACCGCCCCGCTCTTCCACGGGCGCCGGGCGGTCCAGGCGGGTGGAGGAACAGCCGGCGACCACCATCAGCGCCGCCAGCATGGACATGACCGCGACGCCTCGCCATGCAGGACGACCCGACTCCTGGGGACGACCCGAGCATTGGAAAACACGCTTGTTCATGAAAACTCCCACAGATTGCGAGGAACCCTGGCCGCCAGCGCGGTCAGGGTCCTGAAAAAAGACAGGTTGCACCACCCGGAAGGGGTGCAACTTCATGCGATACCCGATTTTAGAGGCACAAAGAGCACGGCCTCCAGCTCGGTGCGGACGATGCCGGTGGCGGTTTTGTCCACCACCACCAGGTTTTGCCGCCCTGCCGACGTGACCGCGGGCGCCACCAGGCGGCCGCCCACGGCCAGCTGGTCGATCCACGCCTGCGGAATGTCGTCGCCCCCGGCCGCCGCGATGATGGCGGCATAGGGGGCGCCCCGGGCGTACCCCAGCATGCCATCGCCGAACAGCAGGTGCAGGTTGGAGAGGCGGAACCAGCGAAGGTTCTCGCGCGATTTCTCGTGCAGCCCCTTGAGCCGCTCGATGCTGTAGACCTCCCGCGCCAGATGGCTGAGCAAGGCCGCCTGGTAGCCGCAGCCGGTGCCGATCTCCAGCACCCGGCCCAGTTTCTCCTGGCGGCCCTGGCAGAGCAGCTCCAGCATGCGCGCCACCACGCCCGGCTTGGAAATGGTCTGGCCCAGCCCGATGGGCAGGCTGGTGTCCTCGTAGGCCTGGTTGACCAGCGCCGAATCAACGAAACGGTGGCGCTCCACCGCCATCAGGGCCGACAGCACGCCCGGGTGCGTGACGCCCTGCCCCTGGATCTTGCGCACCATGGCGGCGCGCACCGCCTGCGACTCCATGCCCACCCCGGTGGGGGCCACCGGATGGGCCGGCACCCGCGGCATGGCCTTGGGTTGCGGCGGGGGTGGCGGCGCCACGGCGCGCGCGGCGGGCCGGGGCTGCAGCTGGTTGCGCGGCACGGGCACGGGTGCCGCCGCAGGCAGGCGCGCCGGAAAACCCGGCCTGGGCCGGGCGCCCGGCGCAGGCGCGGACGAAGACGGCGGTGGCACAGGCAGACCGCGCTTCACGAGCCGGTACCGCCCGTCGACAGGCTCGCGGCCGTGGGCGCCCAGTACGCCAGGCGGTCGTGGTCGGTCAGGTCCACCTGCAACGGGGTGATGGTGGCGTAACCCTGCAGCGAGGCATGGAAATCCGTGCCCTCGGCGTCGTCCTTGGCCTTGCCCGCGCTGCCGATCCAGTACATGGTCTCGCCGCGCGGGTTGGTCTGCGAAATCACCTGCTCGGCCACATGGCGCCGGCCCAGGCGCGCCACCTTGAAGCCGCGCAGCTCGGCCAGCGGCCGGTTGGGGATGTTGACGTTGAGCAGCCAGGGCTCGGCGGGCGGGCCGTTCTCCAGCGAGGGCAGCAGTTGCGCCACCAGGCGCGCGGCCATCCGGCCGGCGTCTTCCAGATGGGCCCAGCCCTTTTCGGTCTGTGAAAAGGCGATGGCCGGCACGCCGAACAGGTAGCCCTCCATGGCCGCGCCCACGGTGCCGGAATAGATCGTGTCGTCGCCCATGTTGGCGCCGTTGTTGATGCCGGAGACCACCAGATCGGGCCGGTAGCCCAGCAGGCCGGTGAGCGCGATGTGCACGCAGTCGGCCGGCGTGCCGTTCACATAGCGAAATCCGTTGTGGGCCTGGTGCACGTACAGCGGCGAATGCAGCGAAAGCGCGTTCGACTTGGCGCTGTTGTTGTGCTCGGGGGCCACCACCTCCACCTCGGCCAGCCCCTTGAGGGCTTCGTACAGCGCCACGATGCCGGGCGCCTGGTAACCGTCGTCGTTGGAGATGAGTATTTTCATTGCCGCGATTCTAGGTCGATCGAACCCGGTCACGCCCGGGACACGCAGGGGGCCCCGCCCGATGCGAAAGAGGCCGCCCGCTGCCTATCATGCAACGGTTTCATGACCACTTGAACGAGGACACACCATGCATGCCTGGCTCTGCGAAAACCCCGTGGGCGTCGATGCCCTGACCTGGAAGGAACTGCCCACGCCGGCACCCAAGGCGGGCGAGGTGCTGATCGAGATCCAGGCCGCCAGCCTGAACTTCCCCGATCTGCTCATCGTGCAGAACAAGTACCAGATGAAGCCCGCCCTGCCCTTCGTGCCGGGCTCCGAATACGCCGGCGTGGTGCGCGCGGTGGGCGAAGGCGTGAAGCACCTTCAGGTGGGCCAGAGCGTGGCCTGCCTGAGCGGCACGGGTGGCTTCGGCACCCACACCATCGCGCCGGCCGCGCTGTGCATGCCGCTGCCGCCCGGCTTCCCGGCGGTGGACGCGGCCGCCTTCATCATGATCTACGCCACCTCCTGGCACGCGCTGATGGACCGGGGCACGCTCAAGGCCGGTGAAACGGTGCTGGTGCTGGGCGCGGCCGGCGGCGTGGGCACGGCGGCGATCCAGATCGCCAAGGCGGCGGGCGCGCGCGTGATCGCCGCCGCCTCGAGCGACGAGAAGTGCGAGCTGTGCAAGCAGCTGGGCGCCGACGCCACCATCAACTACAGCGTCCACACACCCAAGGAAGGCCTGCGCGACGCGATCAAGCAGCTCACCGACGGCAAGGGGCCGGACGTGATCTACGACCCGGTGGGCGGCGACTTCGCCGAGCCGGCGTTCCGCTCGATCGCCTGGCGCGGCCGCTACCTGGTGGTGGGTTTTGCCAGCGGCCCCATCCCCGCGCTGCCGCTGAACCTCACCCTGCTCAAAGGCGCCAGCCTGGTCGGCGTGTT
Source organism: Hydrogenophaga sp. GW456-12-10-14-TSB4 (assembly GCF_059424305.1). Classification (NCBI taxonomy): domain Bacteria; kingdom Pseudomonadati; phylum Pseudomonadota; class Betaproteobacteria; order Burkholderiales; family Comamonadaceae; genus Hydrogenophaga; species Hydrogenophaga sp. GW456-12-10-14-TSB4. The sequence goes on from NZ_JBWKZH010000067.1 coordinate 9,745, forward strand.
CTGGGGCGATTTCGCGCGCCGCGAGCCCAAGGCCAACGCCGAGATGATGCAGGCGCTCGCGGGCATGTACGCCAAGGGCCAGGTCAAGCCGGTGATCGACCAGACCCTGCCCATGAGCGAGCTGCACAAGGCCTACGCGATCATGGGATCGCGCTCGGTCAAGGGCAAACTGGTGATGGTGAACTGAAAAGAAGAAGGCCCCGCAGGGCCTTCGCTCAGAACGATTCCCAGTCGTCCGCTCCGCCGGCTGCCGCCGGGGCGGCCACAGGCACGGGCTTGGGGGCCCTGGCCACCGCGGGGGCCGCGGGCACCGAAGGCGCCGCCACCACCGGTGCGGCGGGCTTCACCGGGGCCTTCTCCACGGCCTTGGCCACCGGCACCGCCTTGACGGCAGGCGCGGCGGCTTTCGCCTTCACCACCGCCGGTTTGGCAGTCACGGGGCTGCTGCGTTTGTGCAGGTCGTTGGCACTCAACTGCGCGATCGAGCTCGAGGCATCGACCGCGTCCACGCGGAAGATGCGCACCACTTCGGCCAGGCGCACGGCCTGGTCGTTCATGCTGGACGCGGCGGCCGCGCTCTCTTCGACCAGCGCCGCGTTCTGCTGCGTCATCTGGTCCAGGTTGGACACCGAGGCGTTGATCTGGTTGACGCCCTCGGCCTGCTCGCCGGACGAGGCCGCGATCTCGCCGATGATGTCGCGCACACGCACCACGTTTTCCACGATCTCGCCCATGGTCTGACCGGCCTGGCCGACCAGTTCGGTGCCGGCGGTCACCTTGTCGACGCTGGCGCCGATCAGCACCTTGATCTCCTTGGCGGCCTGCGCGCTGCGCTGGGCGAGGTTGCGCACCTCGCCGGCCACCACCGCGAAACCCCGGCCCTGCTCACCGGCGCGGGCAGCTTCCACCGCCGCGTTCAGCGCCAGGATGTTGGTCTGGAAGGCAATGCCGTCGATCACGCCGATGATGTCGTTGATCTTGCGCGAAGCCTGGTTGATCTCCTCCATGGTGGACACCACTTCGTTGACCACCTGACCACCCTTCTGGGCACTCTGGCCGGCCACGTCGGCCAGCTGGTTGGCCACGCGCGCCGAGTCGGCCGACTGGCGGATCGCGCCCGACATCTGTTCGATGCTGGCGGCGGTCTGCTGCAGGTTGGCGGCGGTCTGCTCGGTGCGCGACGAGAGGTCGTGGTTGCCCGAAGCGATCTCGCGCGCGGCCACGGTGATGTTCTCGGTGCCACGCTTGACGTCGGCCACCACGGTCACCAGGCGGTCGCGCATGTCCGAGAGCGATTTCGTCATCGCGCCGAACTCGTCGCGGCGGTCGTTGTTGATGCGCACGGTCAGGTCACCGCCGGCCACGCGTTCGGCGAACACCATCACCTCGCGCAGCGGCGTGCGGATGTTGCGGATGAGGAAGAACGCGCCGGTGATGATGCCCAGGATCAGCACGCCGATCTGCAGGCTGGCCATGGTCAGGTTGCTGGCGCGCTCCGCCGAGAACCTCGCCTGCGCCTCACCCTGCATGGTCGTCTGCAGCTGCGCGAACTCGCGCAGCGCCGCCACATAGGGCGGCACAGCGGGGTTGAAACGGGCGCTGATCTCGGCCACGGCACCGGCGGTATCGCCGTTCTTCTTCATCTCGTTGGCCTTGGCCAGCGAGCCCAGCACGGCCTGGCGCAGGCCGGCGATCTTCTGCAGCTGGGCCTTCTCGGCGTCGTTCATCGGCATGGCGTCCAGCCGCTTCTGCAGCGCGGAGATCGAGGCCACGCCCACGGGAATGATGTCCTTGTAGAGCTGGTCGATGGACGGGTCGGCGCTCAGGATCGAGGCCTGCACCCGCGTCACGTTGGTCTCGGTCAGGCCGGCCCATTCGGTGGCGATCACGGTCTTCTCGGACATCCGGCCCAGGACCTCGTCGGCCTCCTGGGTCAGGGCGCTGGAGCGAGCACCGGTGAAAGACAGCATCGCACCCAGGGCGAGCACGATGGCAAGAACGCCGGTCCACAGCTTGGCGTTCACGGTCATGTGGCGAAAGAGGTTCATGTTCGGAGGTTCAGACAAAAGATCGGTTCACCTCCGGCCTATCGACACGAACCACCGGCACTGAAATCGAGCCGACGAACGCGCTGTCTCCCCTGGGACCGTCCGCCGCCGGCCCCGTTCAGCCGCCCGCGATGCGCTGGGCCAGCCGCCAGACCGCCAGGCGGTGGCCGGCCGCCAGGGCGTCGGGTGATCCGTCGACCAGCGGCACCTCGATATCGGCCTGCCCCAGCGTGGGCGGCCGGCCGCCGCCCTGGAGGTCGGTGAGCCACCAGCGGGCCTGCAGGCGCAGGGCGCGCCGCCCGCTGTCGGCCAGGAGCGCGTCGATCTCGACGCGCAGTTGCCGCGTCACATTCGCCCCCGAGGGGGCGGGCGCGCGCCAGACCAGGCCTTCCCCGCGCAGCAGGGCGAGGTCGGCCACCAGGCGGCGCGGCACGCTCTCGCGCAGCGGTTCGGCCCAGCGGTGCCCCGGCAGCGGCACCAGGGACGCCGAGCCGCTGGAAACCAGCAGCACGTCGCGGTCCAGCGAGCCGGGCAGGCGCACCAGCCCGGAAACCTCCCAGACCGAGCCATCGCCCGGCCGGGGCGCCGGCCGGGGCTCGGGGGGATCGGCGCGCAGTTCGTACCAGCGCGTGGGCGGCGCGTCGGTGCCGGCGCAGCCGGCGGCGAACACCACGGGCCCCAGGCCCAGGGCGGCCAGCAGGCCCCGGCGGTTCATGGCTGGGCGGTTCATTCGTTGACCTTTCTGCCCCGCAGGAGCGCATCGGGTTGTTGTTCCAGGGCCTCGGCGAGGTCGCGCAGCGCGCGCGCGGCGCGCGAGAGGTCGTCCAGCGCCCGGTCGGCCCCCACCATGAGCTGCGAATCGCCGGCGGTGGCCTCGCGCAACGCGCCCGCCGTGCGGCTCACCTCGTTGGCCGCGCGCTGCAGGTTCTGCACCAGCGGCGCGTCCGGCGCCAGCAGGTCGGACACGCGCTCGGACGTGCGGCCAAAGCCGACGGCGCTCTCGTTCACCGATTTCGCCGCCTTCTCCATGCCCTCCATCGCGGTGCGGGTGGACGAGAGCGAGCGCTGCAGCTCGTTGGCCAGCGGGTCCAGGCGCTTGTCGAGCCGCTCGGACACGCGCTTGAACGTTGCGGTGATCTCGGCCAGATCGCTCAGGGCCTGGTTCAGCTGCGGCCCCGAGATCACGGCGCGCGCCGAGGCGGCGATCGCGGCCAGGTCGTCGGTGATCTTTCGCAAGTCGATGCCTTCGAGCTGCGCACGGAACGTCTGGATCGCGGTGGGCGCGGTGGGGATTTCCGTCAGGCCGCGCCGCGTGCCGTGCGTGGTGGCCACGCGCTTGGGGCGCAGGTCCAGGTCCACATACAGCAGGCCGGTCAACAGGCTCTGCATGGAAAGCTGCGCGCTCATGCCCCGTTCCACCAGCGCGGGCAGCGCCAGTTCGGAGTCGGAGGAGGCGTCGCCGTGCTTGCCGTCGAGCCCGCGCAGGGCGTCGCTGTCCAGCGAGGCCACCACCGGGATGGAGAAGGCGTCGGTGTCGCGGTTGTAGGACACCTCGATCGACTCGACGCTGCCCACGCGCACCCCGCGAAACACCACGGGAGCGCCGACCTGCAGGCCGTAGACGGAGCCGCTGAAGTACATCACGGTGCGCTCCGTGCGCGTGAAGTAGCTGCTGCCGGCCAGCGTGATGACGGCCACCGCGATCAACGCGAGGCCGGCCACCACGAAGGTGCCGATGAGGGTGGGGTTGGCCTTGCGTTTCATGTCGGGTTTTCCTCTCTGACAGGGGCGGCGGCACCGCGGCGCAGGAAGCGCTGGACCTCCTGCGGGCCGTCCTGCCGCAGGGCCTTGGGCGGGCCGAGCGCGGTCATGGTCTTGGTCTGCGCGTCCAGGAACAGCAGGCGGTCGGCCAGCGCGAAGATGCTGTCGAGTTCGTGGCTGACCATCACCACCGTGGTGCCCAGGTCGTCGCGCAGGTGCCTGATGAGTTCGTCCAGGTGGGCCGAGGTGAGCGGGTCCAGGCCAGCGGACGGCTCGTCCAGGAACAGCAGCTGCGGGTTCAGCGCCAGCGCCCGCGCAATGGCCGCGCGCTTGCGCATGCCGCCGCTGAGCGTGGCGGGCTCGGCGTCGAAACTGCCCGCCAGGCCCACGAGCGCGAGCTTGAAGCGCGCCTCCTGCTCGCGGCGTTCGGGGTCCATGTCGGCCAGCACCTGCATCGGCAGCATCACGTTCTCGCCCACGGTCATGCTGCTCCACAACGCGCCGGCCTGGAACATCACGCCGAAGGAGCGCAGCAGTTCGGCCTTCTCGGTCTCGTCGGCCTCGTACAGGTCCCGCGTGCCGTACAGCACCCGCCCCTTGGCGGGCACCTGCAGGCCGATGAGGTGGCGCAGCAGCGTGCTCTTGCCGCAGCCGCTGCCGCCCGCCAGGGCCAGCACCTCGCCGGGCAGGATCTCGAAGTTCAGGTCGCGCTGGATCACGTTGCTGCCGAAGGCCATGGTCAGGTTCTCGACGCGCACCAGGGGTGTTGCGGGTGGGGCTTGCATGTCTAGAAATCCAGCCGTTGAAACACCACCGTGAGGACCGAAGCCACCACCACGATCCACACGATGGCCTGCACCACCGAGGCCGTGGTCGCATCGCCCACGGCCTGCGCGCTGCGCCCCGCCGCCATGCCCTGCAGGCAACCCGCGAGCGCCACCAGCACCGAGTACACCGTGCCCTTGATCAGGCCCACCGCCACGTGCGGCAGGGTGATGGCCTGGGCGCTGGCGTACACGTACTCCAGCGGCGTCACACCGTAGATGCCCACCGCCACCAGCCAGCCCACGGCCATGCCCACCAGCGCGCCGAAGGCGGTCAGCATGGGCCCGACAATAAGCAGCGCCAGCACGCGCGGCAGCACCAGGAAGTCCACCGGGTTCACGCCCATGGTGGCCAGCGCGTCGACCTCTTCGTTGGCGCGCATGCTGCCGATCTGCGCCGCGAAGGCCGCCCCCACGCGCCCGGCCAGCACGATGCCCACCAGCAGCGCCGCCACCTCGCGCACCACACCCACCGTCACCAGGTCGGCGATGTAGTTCTGCGCGCCGAAACGCTGCAGCTGGGCCGCGCCCATGTAGGCCACGATCAGCCCGACCAGGAAACACACCAGCGCCACGATGGGCAGGCTGCGCGGCCCGGTCTGTTCGATCTGCCACGCGAGGTCGGAGGCGCGCATGTCGCTGCGCCCGCGCAGCCAGCGGCCCAGCGAGAGCAGCACCTCGCCGAAGAAGGTCAGCGTCTTGCGGCGCAGCGCCCACCAGGCGCTGACGCGGGCGCCCAGGCGGGCGATGCGACCAGGCTTCGGTGCAGGGGTGCTGGAGGCCGGCGGTGCGGTGTCGAGCGCCAGGGCCAGGATCTGCTGCAGGCCTTCGGGCAGGCCTTGCAGGTCCACGTCCACACCCCGGCTCGCCAGGGGCTCCACCCGATGCCACAGCGCGGAGGCCAGGGGGGCGTCCCACGAGCGCAGGTCGGCCGCCTGGACGCGCACGGCGCCTGCGATCTGGTCATCGGCCGGAAGCTCGGGCAGAGGGGCGCTGTGTTCGCGCCAGGCGCCGCTGAGTTCGAGGACCCAGTCGTCGCCTTGTGAGAGCCAGCGTGCATCCGGGGCATGCGTCTCGTCATTCACCTCCATCGTGTCCGACACGGCATCTCCGCTCGGGGCATCGCGCATGGAAGAACCCATTCAGATTCGGAATCCGGATTCTATCGACCGCCTCGCGGGCCGACCGCCGCGCGCTGTAGGACAAGGCCGCGTCGTCGCGCCGAAACCGCGCGATCCGGTCCGGGCTGCGTTCCAATGAACCGTGGACGCTCAGAACAACCCCTCCCTATCGAAGAGGCGCCGCCCTCGAACACCGTGGATCGTCGGCGGCGTGGTCGCCGTGCTCGCCCTGAGCGTGGTGTGGGGTGAGCTCAGCGGGTGGCCGCTGTTGCACCGGCCGATCGAGAGCGCGGCCTCGCGCGGTGTCGGCGTGCCGGTGCAGATGCAGGGCCGGGTGAGAACCCACCTGCTGTGGCGCCCCCGGCTGGAGGTGGAGCACCTGCGCATCGCGTCAGACGAGCGCTTCGGCGCCCCCCATCTGCTCGATGCGCGCCACATCACCCTGGCCTGGCACTGGGGCGACCTCTGGCGCTGGCAGCGCGGCGACCGCCTTCTCCTTCAACGGCTGCAGGCGGATCAGCTGGACGCCCACCTGATGCGCCTCGCTGGCGGCGACGCCAACTGGCAGCTGGGCCAGCAGGAAGACCCGCCGCGCACCGAAGAGAAAAACGACCCCCTGGGCGGTCTGCCGCGCTTTGGGTCGCTGGTCATCGGCCAGGGCCAGATCGCCTGGAAGGACGCGGTGCAGGACGTCGATCTGGCCATTGGCGTGAAAGGCAGCGAAGGCGAGGCCGTGGTCGGTGCTGCCTCGGGTTACGAGGCCACGTTCAAGGGCCGCTACCGCACCCTGCCGATGGACTTGCAGGTGCGCGCGGGCAGCACCCTGCCCTTGCTCCAGGACCCCGAGGCCGCGCCCGATGCGCAGTGGGTGCCGGTGCGCGTGGCCGGCACGGTGGCTTCGGCCAAGCTGCTCTTCGACGGCCAGGCCGCGGCACTGCTGGGCACGCCCCGGCTCGACGGTGCGCTCTCGTTCCAGGGCCGCTCGCTGGCCGAGGTGGGCCAGCCCCTGGGCATCACCCTGCCGCAGACCCCGCCCTTTGACCTGCGCGGCCGGCTGTCGCAGGACGGCGGCGTGTGGCGCCTGCAGGCCTCGCGCGCCACGGTCGGCAGCAGCCGCCTCACGGGCGACCTGCGCTTTCATCAGCTCACCCAGCCCCGCCGCCTCACCGGCGAACTCACCGGTCCCAAGCTCGCGCTCGCCGACCTGGGGCCCGCCATCGGCGGTGAAGGCGGCACCGCCAAGGCGCCCCCGCAGCAGCAGGCCCAGGGCCGCGTGCTGCCGCAGCGCCGGTTCGACCTGCCCTCGCTCAAGGTGATGGACGCCGACGTGAAGGTGGCCATCGACGAAGTCGACTTCGGCACCGAAGCCATGGCCCCCTTGAAGGGGCTCAAGACCCGCATTCACCTCGACGCGGGCGTGCTGCGGCTGGAGGACTTGCAGGCCAGCGTCTCGGGCGGGCAGTTCAAGGGCCGCACGCAGCTCGACGCCCATGCGCAGCCGGCGAAATGGCAGGCGCGGCTGGACATCGCCGGGGTGGACATCGCGGGCTGGATGCGCGGGCTGCGCAAGGACACCGCGCCGCCGGCCCCCTCGGCCAACGCCACGAAGGCGCTCAAAAAGGAGCGTGAGCAGGCCCGCCAGGGCGGCGAGCAGGCGGTGCGCTCCTACGTCACCGGCGTGCTGTCCGCGAAGCTGGACCTGCGCGGCGCGGGCAATTCCACCGCCGACATCCTCGGCTCGCTGAACGGCCCGGTCGATCTGACGCTGCGCGACGGCACGATCTCCCACCTCGCCACCGAGGCCATGGGCCTGGACCTGGCGCAGGCGCTGGGCGTGCTGATCCGGGGCGACCACCCGCTGCCGCTGAACTGCGCGCGCTTCGACCTGCAGGCGCGCGACGGCGTGCTCGAACCCCGCCTCGCCGTGATCGACAACCGCGACAGCACGGTGCTCATCCAGGGCAACGTCAACCTGCGCGACGAAACCCTGGCGCTGCGCCTGGTCACACAGCCCAAGGACTGGTCGCTCATCTCGCTGCGCACGCCCATCACCGTGAACGGCACCCTGGGCCAGCCAGCGGTGGGCATCGAAGCAAAGCGCCTGACGGGCCGCGTGCTCGGCGCTATCGCGCTGGGAGCGGCGGCAGGCCCCGCGGCCGCCGTGATCCCGCTGATCGAGCAAGGCGACAAAACCGCCGGCGACCCCTGCGTCAGCGCCGCCACCACATTTCCCTCAAGTCGCGCGGCACCCGGACGATAAGCAGCGGTGCCCGTCTCTCGACGGTTGCCATACCAACCCACATCCCCTGCATCGCCGGCGACACCGCCTGCTCTCCCCCCAGCATGAACTTCATCAAGAACCTCAAGGTCGGCCCGCGCCTGATCGCCGCCTTTCTCGTCATCTGCGCCATCTGCGCCCTGGTCGGCGGCATCGGCATCTTCAACATGTCGAAAATCAACGACGCCGCCACCAAGATGTACACCCGGGAGCTGATGGGTCTCTCGCTCATCAAGGAAGCCAACATCAACCTGATCTACGCAGGCCGCGCCCGCTCCAACTTCATGCTGGCCACCAGCCCCGAGGAACGCGCGTCCAACAAGGCCCTCGTCGAGAAAAGCCTGACCACCGCCGACGAGCTGCTGGACAAGGCCGCGCTCCTGTTCTCCTCGCACGAGGCCGAGCGCATGTTCGCCGAGGCGGAAACCTCGCTGGCGGCCTACCGCCGGCACCTCGACACCGCCATGTCCATGACCGCGCAGGACCCCTTCGCCACCCGCAGCGACGAACTCAGCAAGGTGCTGGACGACGCCCGCATCGAGTCCACCAAGGTCGACAACCTGTTCACCGAGCTCTCCCAGATGAAGGAGACCACGGCGAGCAAGGCCAATGACATGACCGACCAGCTGTACGCGACCAGCCTGACGATGATGCTGGCCCTCATCGTGGCCGCCGTGGGCATCGGCATGACGCTGGGCTTCGTGATCAGCCGCTCCATCACGGTGCCGCTGAAGGAAGCGGTGCGCGTGGCCGAAACGGTGGCCGCAGGCGACCTGACCTCGCGCATCCGGGTCAGCAGCACCGACGAAACCGGGCAGTTGCTCAACGCGCTCAAGACCATGAACAGCAGCCTGGTCAACATCGTGAGCAACGTGCGCTCCAGCTCCGAGTCCATCGCCACGGGCAGCTCGCAGATCGCCATCGGCAACAACGACCTGAGCCAGCGCACCGAAGAGCAGGCCAGCAATCTGGAGCAGACCGCCGCCTCCATGGAAGAGCTCACCTCCACCGTGCGCCAGAACTCCGAGACCGCGCGCCAGGCCAACCAGCTCGCTTCCACCGCCAGCGAAGCGGCCGTCCAGGGCGGCGAGGTGGTGGGCCAGGTGGTGGGCACCATGCAGGAGATCACCGACAGCTCCAAGAAGATCAGCGACATCATCGGCGTGATCGACGGCATCGCCTTCCAGACCAACATCCTGGCGCTGAACGCGGCGGTGGAAGCCGCCCGCGCCGGCGAGCAGGGCCGGGGCTTTGCCGTGGTGGCCGGCGAGGTGCGCAACCTCGCCCAGCGCAGCGCAGGCGCCGCCAAGGAGATCAAGACGCTGATCAACGACAGCGTGGACAAAGTGGAAGCCGGCTCCCGGCTGGCCGACGACGCCGGCCGGAACATGGAGAACATCGTGTCGCAGGTCAAGCGCGTCACGGACCTGATTGCCGAGATCAGCGCGGCCAGCGCCGAGCAGTCGCAGGGCATCGGGCAGGTGGGCGAGGCGGTGAACCAGCTCGACCAGGTGACGCAGCAGAACGCGGCCCTGGTGGAGGAAAGCGCCGCCGCCGCCGACAGCCTCAAGAGCCAGGCATCGCGCCTGGCCGAGATCGTCGGCGTCTTCAAGGTCTGAACCCAGGTGACGCAGGAACGACATGCACTGGACCGACAATGGCCCTCATGTCGACCTCCTCCGCCACCCCTCCCGCGCCCGCCCGCCTGCTGAGCAGCGCCTCCAATTTCCGTGACCTGGGCGGCCACGCCGGGCTGGACGGCCGGCGCGTGCGCCAGCGCCGCGTCTACCGCTCGGACCACCTCGCGGGCCTCACGCCCGATGACCTGGCCACCCTGCAGGGCCTGGGCATCACGCACCGCATCGACTTCCGCGGCGCGGGCGAGCGCGCCAGCCTGCCCGGCGAGGTCGCCGGCCTGACCACGCTGGCGCTGACGATCGAGCCCACCGTGGTGCACCGGGTTCAGGAACTGCTCGCGGCCCAGCAGGTGCCGACCGAGGCCGAGACCGTGGCGCTCATGTGCCAGACCTACCGGGGCTTCGCGCGCGAGGCCGCGCCGGTCTACGCGCGCTTCTTCCGACAGCTGCAGGCGCAGTCCACACCACTGGTGTTCCACTGCACCGCAGGCAAGGACCGCACCGGTTTCGCCGCCGCGCTGCTGCTCAGTGCGCTGGGGGTCTCGCGCGACGACATCCTGCAGGACTACCTGCTCACCAACCGCCTCTACGTGCGCAGCCCCCTGGTGGAAGCGCGCGGCCCGGCGCACGTGATGGATGTGCTCTGGAGCGTGCAGCCGGCCTTTCTCGACGCGGCCTTCGCCGCCATCGAAGCGGACTTCGGCGGCGTACCGCAGTACCTCGCAGGCCCCATGGGCCTGGACGCGAAGGCGCTGGAGCGCCTGCGCGCCTCGCTGCTGGAGGCCTGAGCCCTCACACCGTGGGCAACGGGTGGTCGCGGTAGAGCTCGCGCAGTTTCGTCTTGAGCAGCTTGCCGGTGGCGGTGTGCGGCAGGCTCTCGACGAACAGCACATCGTCGGGCAGCCACCACTTCGCCACGCGCGTGGCCAGGTGCGCCAGGACGGCCTCGCGGTCCACCTCGGCGCCCGGCCGCTTCACCACCAGCAGCAGGGGCCGCTCCTGCCACTTGGGGTGCGCCACGCCGATCACCGCCGCTTCGGCCACGCCCGGGTGCGAGGCGGCCGCGTTCTCCACATCGATCGATGAGATCCACTCGCCGCCGGACTTGATCACGTCCTTGGCGCGGTCCACCAGCTGCAGGTAGCCGTCGGCGTCGATGGTCGCCACGTCACCGGTGGGGAAGAAGCCCTCTTCGTCCAGCACCGAGCCGCCCTCGCCCCGGTAGTAGCCGCTGGCGATCCAGGGGCCGCGCACCATCAGGTTGCCGTAGGCCACGCCGTCCCAGGGCAGCGCCCGGCCGTCGGCATCGACGATCTTCAGGTCCACGCCCCACACGCCGCGGCCCTGCTTGAGCTTGACCTTCACCAGCTCGTCCGGGGCCATGCCCTCGTGCTTGGGCAGCAGCTTGCTGATGACACCGATCGGGCTGGTTTCGGTCATGCCCCAGCCCTGCACCACCTCGGCGCCGAACTGCTTTTCAAACCGCTCGAGCACCGCGCGCGACACCGCCGCGCCCCCGATGCCGATGCGCTTGACGCCCAGCTGCCGCGGGTCGATCTGCGGGTTCTTGTCGAGGTACTGGAACAGCATCATCCAGACCGTGGGCACGCCCTGCGAGAAGGTCACCTTCTCGTCGCGCATCAGCGTGTAGACACTCTCACCGTCCAGGTGCGGCCCGGGCAGCACCAGCCGGGCGCCCACCATGGCCGCCGCGTAGGGCGCGCCCCAGGCGTTGGCGTGGAACATGGGCACGATCAGCATCAGCGTCTCCGCCGAACTGATGCCGAAGGTATCGGGCGCGAGCTCCATCAGCGTGTGCAGCAGCGTGGAGCGGTGCGAGTACAGCACGCCCTTGGGGTTGCCCGTGGTGCCCGAGGTGTAGCACAGCGAAGAAGCGCTTTTTTCGTCCAGCTCGGGCCAGGTGTAGTCGCTGCTCTGGGCGTCGAGCAGCTCGTCGAAGCACAGCAGGTTGGGCACCTGGATCGCCGGCATGTGCGCCCGGTCGGTCATGGCGACAAAGGCTTTCACGCTCTTGAGGCGCGGGGCGAGCTGCTCCACCAGCGGCGCAAAGCTGATGTCGAAGCACAGCACCTTGTCCTCGGCGTGGTTGACGATGTAGTCGATCTGCTCGGGAAACAGGCGCGGGTTCACGGTGTGCAGCACCGCGCCGCTGCCCGAGACGCCGTAGTACAGCGCCAGGTGGCGGTAGGAGTTCCAGGCCAGCGTGCCGACGCGCTCGCCCGGCTGCACACCCAGCGCCTGCAAGGCATTGGCCACCTGGCGCGCGCGCTGGCGCACGCCCAGCCAGTCGGTGCGGTGCACCGTGCCCTCGGGCAGGCGCGACACGATTTCGGTATGGGGGTGGAAGGTGGCGGCGTGCTCGATCAGCGACGAGATCAGCAACGGGCGGTCTTGCATCAGGCCATGCATGGGCGTGTCTCCTGGTGGTTCTGCGGCGGTCGAGGCCGTTCTAACACGGCGACGGCCGAACGGCTGTCACTCAGAAACCAGGTTTGCGGAAACCGCGCAGCGCCGCCCACCCCAGCCCGACGAAGACCAGCAACACCACGGCCTGCGTGACCGCAAACGGCGGCTCCGACTGGGTCGGCGCCAGCTGCGCCAGGGGCGGCGTCTTCACGAACAGCTGCACCACCAGGACGAAGACGTTGAGGTACACCGCCGCCACGGCGGTCAGCACATACGTGGCGCGCCAGCGCCCGCTCATCTGCTTGCCGTAGCGCGCCAGCAGACACACGGCCAGCACCACCAGCGAAATGGCCCCCACCGCGTGCGCGGGGGTGACCTGCGTGGCCGGGAAGAAGAAACCGGTCACGCTGGTGAGCACGGTGGTCAGGAGAAACAGGGCCGTCCAGCCGTCGAGCCGGGCGCCGCCCATGAGGCCGCCAATCACCACGAGGCCGGCGACGATGCCGAGCACGCTGATGAGGACATGGATGAGGGTGAACATCGGCAGGTCAAACATCTCGGCGATCCTTTCATGAGGAACAGGGCGTGCGACACCGCGGCCAAATGTAACTGCGGTGGCCGACAAATGCACGGGATTTCGGCGCCGGTCCGCGCACCGTGGCCCGCCATCTACAATTCGCGCCCCACCCTTTTCCCCTGAGCCCCGACCCCATGCAGATCACCGTCAACCCGGACCTGAAAGCCTACATCGACCCCCTCACGCCCGACGAGCACGACGCGCTGGAGCGCAGCATCCTGGCCGAGGGCTGCCGCGACGCGCTGGTGCTGTGGGGCGACGTGCTGGTGGACGGCCACAACCGGTACGGCATCTGCCAGAAACACGGCCTGCCGTTCCAGACGGTGCAGAACCCGCGCTTCCAGACCCTGGAGGATGTGCACCTGTGGATGATCGACCAGCACCTGGGCCGGCGCAGCGTATCGGACTTCCAGCGCGGCGTGCTGGCCCTGCGCAAGCGCGAGATCATGGCCGAGCGGCGCACGCGCATCCTGGCCGCCTCCCCCGCGCCCGAAGACCTGCCGCCCGATGAAGACACCCCGATGCCGGCCCCGGCCGCCGCCACGGTGCCCGAACCCCGGCCGCTGCACAGCCGCGAAGACATCGCCAAGGCCGCACGGCTCAGCAGCAGCCAGGTGGTGATGATCGAGAAGATCCAGAAGCAGGCCGCGCCCGAGCTGGTGGACGCCCTCAAGGCCGGCGCCGTGTCGCTCAACGCGGCCGCGGCTGTGGCCAGCCTGCCGGTCGAAGAACAGAAGGCCGCGGCACTGGCCGGCAAGGACGAGCTCAAGCTCGCGGCCAAGCGCGTGCGCGAGGCGCGCCGCAAACCGCCCGAGGCCGACGCCGAGGCGGGCGATGACACCGCCGCCGCGCCGCCGACCGACGAAGTCGGCGCCCTGCGCCAGAAAGTGGCGGCGCTGCAGGCGGAGAACAGCGCGCTGCGCGACCAGATCGCCGCCTTGCAGGCGCAACTGGAAGAGGCGCCGTCGGCCTGACGGCCCTTCGCCCCGGACCCCGATGAGCGCCCCCTCCGGCGATCTGATCAGCCTGGTTCTGGGGACCCTGCGCACCGACCGCGCCGTGACGGCGCGCTTCTCGCTCACCGCGCCCTGGGCGCTGCGCTCCGAAGGCGTGGAAGGCCTGCTGATGCGCGTGTGCACCGGCGAGGCCTACTGGATCCAGGTGGACGGGCTGGAGGCGGTGCAGGTGCAGCCGGGCGACATCGTGATGCTGCCGCAGGGCGGCCCGCACGTGGCCGCCTCCGCGATCGGCCTGGACAGCGTGCCGTTCCGGTCCCTTCTGCAGCGGCACATGCGCGGCGCACACGGCGATCACCCCATCACCTTCGCCCACGGCGGCGGCGGCGCGGCCACCGAGCTGTTCTCGCTGCACCTCTGGATGCCGCAGCACCAAGGCGTGTCGCTGCTGTCCTGGCTGCCGCCGCTGATCGTGCTGCGCGCGGCCGACATCGCCACCACCCGCACCCTGGCGCTGGCCACCCAGGCCCTGGTGGACGAGACGATCGAGCAGCGCCCGGGCTGGCAACTGGCCAGCGCGCGCATGGCCGACCTGCTGCTGGTGCACGTGCTGCGCGAACACCTGCACCACGCCCCGGCCGAAACCCGGGGCTGGCTCCACGGCGTGCAGGACAAGGCCATCGGCAAGGCGCTGGCGCAGATGCACGCCCACCCGGAGCTGCCCTGGTCGGTCGCCAGCCTGGCGCGCGTGAGCCACCAGTCCCGCACGGTGTTCAGCGAACGCTTCGTGGAACTCATGGGCACCACGCCCCTGCGCTACCTCACTTCGGTGCGCATGGGCATCGCGCGCCAGCAATTCCTCAAGGGGGAGAACGACGTCTGGCGCGTCGCGCAAAGCGTGGGCTACGCCTCGGAGAAGGCGTTTTCCCGCGCGTTCGAGCGCTGGGCCGGCCTCACGCCCAGCCAGTGCATCAAGTCACGGACGATCGGTGCCCGAACCCGGCGCCCAGAGGGTTGAACACGACCGGGGGCTGACCCAGAATCGACCGCGTCACCCTTGGTCCTTTCGCGTCGCCCATGAAAAAAATCCTGATCGTTGGTGCCGGCATCGCCGGCTGCTCCGCCGCCCTCGCGCTGGCCCAGCGCGGCTGGCAGGTGGAGGTGATTGAAAAACAGCCGCAATGGCGCTTCCAGAGCTCGGGCATCTTCGTCTACAGCAACGGCCTGGACCACTTCCGCGAGATCGGCGCGATGCAGGGCCTGATCGAGGCGGGTTTTCCCATCGCCTCCGGCCGCAATGTCTACCTGGACCAGGACGGCCGGCACCTCGTGGACGTGACCTACCCCAGCCTGGGTTCACCGCCGGCGCCCGCCATCCTGGGCATCAAGCGGGCCGAGATGCACCGCGTGCTCTCCGGCCAGCTCGACGCCCTCGGGGTGCCGGTGCGCCTGGGCACCACGGTACAAGCCCTCCAGCAGGACGGCGCCGCCGTGCAGGTGAGCTTCTCCGACGGCGGCACGAAGGCCTTCGACCTCGTGGTGGGCGCGGACGGCATCCGCTCGGGCCTGCGCGCCCTGCTCTGGCCCGAGGTGCAGCCCGCCTACTCGGGCTTCGGCGTCTGGCGCAGCGTGCACCGGCGCCCGGCCGCGCTGGTGGACAAGATCATGCTGATGGGCCTGGGCAAGCGGCTGGGCATCATGCCGATTTCGCAGGAACGGCTCTACGTCTTCGGCACCGTGGCCCAACCGCCAGGCACCTGGTTCGACCCTGCCCGCTGGCCCGAGACCATGCGCGCGAGCTTCGCCGAATTCGGCGGGCCGGTGCGCCCCTTTCTCGACGAGATCTCGGCCGACAGCGAGGTGCTCTACACCGCCGTGGAAGAGGTGGTGATGCCCCTGCCCTGGCACCAGGGCCGCGTGGTGCTCATCGGCGACGCCGCCCATGCCTCGACCCCCTTCATGGGACAGGGCGGCGCCCTGGCCGTGCAGGACGCCGTGGTGCTCGCCCGCCTGCTGGAGGGTGATGCGTCGGTGCCGGCGGCCCTGGCCGCCTTCGGTGAGCGCCGCGCGCCCGTGTGCCGCTTCGTGCAGGAGGCCTCGCACCGCGTTGGCCGCGCCGGCGCCGAGCAGGACCCGGCCCGCCATGCCCAGGCCCTGGCGGCCCTGCCCGCCAGCGCGCAGGCCCACGTGGACGACTTCTACCGCCAGCTCCAGGCCTTGAGTCAGTGACCGGCTAGCCCGTGTAGCCTGCCATGCGCGGCAGGAACAGCACCATGTCGGGCCACAGCGTGACGATGGCCAGCGCGCCGATCATGACGACCAGGAAAGGCACCATCTCGCGCACCAGCTCCATCAGCGAGATGTCGGCGATCTTGGTCATCATGAAGAGCAGCAGGCCATAAGGCGGCGTGACCAGGCCGATCATGATGTTGAGCACCGCCACCACGCCGAAGTGCACCGGGTCCACCCCCAGCGCCACGGCCGTGGGCAGCAGCACCGGCAGGATCACCAGGATGATGGTGGAACCTTCCAGGAAGCAGCCCAGCACCAGCAGGATCAGGTTGACCAGCAGCAGAAAGCCCAGCGGCGACAGGTCGAAGGTGGACAGGATGCCGCTCAGGCTGGCCGGGATGTTCTCGACCGTGATCACGTAGTTGAAGACCAGTGCGCCGGCGATCAGCATGCCGATGGAGATGCTGATGCGCGCGCTGCTCAGCAGCGCGTCGTACAGGTCCTTCCAGCCGATGCTGCGGTAGAGCAGCACCGAGATCAGCAGCGCGTACGCCGCCGCCAGGCCGGCGGCCTCGGTCGGCGTGGTGATGCCGGTGTACAGGCAGCCCAGCAGCACCACCGGCAGCATCAGCGCCGGGAAGGCCTCGCGCGTGATGCGGGGCAGCTCGCGCAAGGGCACCCGGGGTTCGACCGGGAAGTTGCGCTTCTTCGCGAGGTAATGCACCAGGCCCATCTGCACCGCGCCCAGCAACAGCCCCGGCAACACACCGGCGATGAACAGGTAGCCGATGGACGTGCCCGACACCAGCGCGTACAGCACCAGCGGAATGGAGGGCGGCAGGATGGGGCCCAGCACCGAAGAGGCCGCCGTGAGCGCGGCGGCAAAGCCCGCCGTGTACCGGTTGTCCTTGGTCATCATGACCTGCATGAGCTTGCCCGAGCCCGCCGCATCGGCCAGGGCCGAGCCCGACATGCTGGCGAACACCACGCTCTGCAGCACGTTCACCTGCGCCAGGCCGCCGGGGAAATGGCCGACCAGCGCGTTGCAGAACTTCATCAGGCGGTCGAGCACGCTGCCCGAGCCCATGATGGTCGCGGCCAGGATGAACAGCGGGATCGCCAGCAAAAGGAAGCTGGAGTAGGTGCCGTTGAGCAACTGCTCGGCCACCGTGCCCATGTCCATGCCCTTCATGTACAGGTAGATCACGGAGCCGCCGATCATGGCCTGCCCGACGGGCACGCCCAGCAGGCTGAGCGCGAGGATGGCCCCGAGAGCCAGGGAGAACGGACTGGTGAGGTTCACAACGCGGTGCCTGATTGAAGAGGGGAATCGCCAGCGGCGTCGGCCGGGTCCTTGCCGCGCAGCAACTGCACGAGGTTCCAGAGATTGCGCACGATCACCGCCACCGAGAAGAGGAGGTAGATCGAGAACAGCACGTGAAACCCGGTGTTCAGGTACGAGCTTCGCTCGACCTTCATGAAGCTCACGTAGTCGTAGGCCGCCGGCAGCTGCAGGGTGAACAGCACGATGACGCAGACGGCCGCGACGATGCCGAACCCGATGCGCCAGCGCCTGCCGACGTTGGCGGTGAGGAAGTCGATGCGGATTTCCTCATGGTCTTTCAGCACGAACGCCGCGCCCCAGAGCACCAGCCACAGCCATGCGATCAGGGACACTTCGGTCGTCCAGCCCACCGGCCAGTTGAAGACATAGCGCAGGACGATCTGCAGGATGAAGGCCACGAAGATGATGGCCAGCAGCGCGGCGGCGACGAAGTCGGCCGCCCGCTGCAAGACAGGGAAGACCTTTTTCATTCACTTCATCGCGTTGATCTTGTCGAGCATGCCCGCCGGCCAGTGCTTGGCCTCGTCCGACGCGAGGTAGATCTTCTGGGCGTGCTCGCGGAACGCCGCGAGGTTGGGCGTGTACACGTCCAGGCCCTGGCTCTTGAAGCCGTCGGCCAGCTCTTTCTCTCGCTTCAGGTGCTCGGCCGTGCTCCAGGCGATGGCCTTGTCGGCCGCGGCCTGGAAGGCCTTCTGCTTCGCGGGCGACATGCCCTGCCAGACCTTCATGTTGAGCGTGAGCAGGTCGTAGCCCACCAGGTGCGAGGTCAGCACGATCTGCGACATCACCTCGTAGAACTTCATGTTCTGCACGTTGGGCAGCGGGTTGTCCTGGCCGTCGATCGCGCCGGTCTGCAGCCCGGTGTAGGTCTCGGCATAGGCCATGGGCGTGGGGTTCGCGCCGATGGAGCGGCCCAGCAGCTGCCAGCTGTCGCCCGGCGGCATGCGCAGCTTCACGCCCGCCAGATCGGCCGGCACGTTGACCTTCTTCTTCGACTTCAGGCCCACCTGGCGGGTGCCGAAGAAGGTCGGGCCCAGCACCTTCACCTTGAGCTGGTCTTCCACCATCTTCTTCATCTGCGTGCCCATGTCGCTGGCGAAGAAGTTGGTGAGGTGGTTGGCGTCGCGGAACAGGTAGGCCGAGGTCAGCAGCGACCAGGCCGGGATCTGCTTGGAAACGTCTTGCGGGCCGATGTTGCCCATCTCCAGGTTGTCGCGCTGCAGGGCCACGAGCTCGGTGCCCTGGCGGAACAGCGTGGAGTTCAGGAACACCTCCACCTTGAAGTCGGCCTCGATGTCCTTGGCCAGCATCTTCATCATGTCGGCGCGGATGTCCTTGTCCGAGAACACGGCGGCAAACCGCAGCGTGGGCTGGCCCTGGGCCCAGGCGGGCACCACGGAAGCGGCCGCGAGCGCGGCACCGGCTTGCAAGGCGCTGCGGCGGTTGAAGTGAGCGTTCATAGCGGAAGTCTCCTGTTGTGGGTGGTGAAAGAAAACGGTGAGGGTCAGACGGCGGCGGCCAGGCGGTGCGCGACGGCGCGGATCGCCAGCTCGTAGCCGAAAGGGCCGAAGCCGCAGATCACGCCGGTGGCGGCCAGCGACATCAGCGAGTCCTGGTAGAGCGGCTCGCGGCGGTGGATGTTGGTGATGTGCACTTCAGCGATCGGCTGCTCCAGGGTCTTGAGCGCGTCCAGCAGCGGGATCGAGCGGAAGGACAGGCCCGCCGGGTTGATCACCAGGGCCGCGGCTTTCTCGCGCGCCTCCTGCACCCAGTCGACCAGCACGCCTTCGTGGTTGGACTGCCGGAACTCGCACTGCAAGCCCAGGTCGGCGGCGACGCGCCGGCACAGCTGCTCGACCTGCGCCAGCGTGGTGCCGCCGTACAAGGTCGGCTCGCGCACCCCGAGCAGGTTGAGGTTCGGGCCGTTGAGAATGTAGACGGTGTCGTTCATGTGCACGGATTCTTGGGCCGTGGTGGGAAAATCTTTCCAGTTTGGAAAATCTTTCCTCATCGTGAAAAGGAGCCTTCATGAGCCTTGCCCTGGACCGCGGCCTGAGCCTGCTCGAACACCTGGCCGCCCACCCCGGCGGCCTGCCGATGGCGCTGATGGCGAGCGAGCTCGACATCCCGCTGAGCGCCTGCCACCGCCTGCTGGCCGAGCTGCAGCGGCGCGGCTACGTGCGGCAGGCGCGCAAGCAGGGCGACTACCTGCTCACCACCAAGGTGGTGTCGCTGGGCCTGGGCTACCTGAGCAACGCCGGCATCGTGGACATCGCCGAACCGCTGCTGGAGCGGCTGGCGCAGAAGACCGGCGAGCTGGTGCGGCTGTCGATCATTGATGAAGACCGGCTCACCTGGGTCGCCAAGTCGCAAGGCACGCGCCAGGGCCTGCGCTACGACCCCGACATGGGCATGGACGCGCGCCTGTCCTGCACCGCCTCGGGCCACGCCTGGCTGCTCACACTGAGCGACGAGCGTGCGCTGGAACTCGTGGCGCGCCAGGGCTTCGGTCCGCGCGCGGCCTACGGCCCCAACGCGCCGACCACCGTGAAGGCCTTGCTGGGTTTCCTGCACGCGGCGCGCGTGCGCGGCTACGCCATGATCGACGAGGTCTTCGCGCCCGGCATGAACGCCATGGGCGCGCCGGTGATGCGGCGCAAGGAAGCCATCGGCGTGATCAGCATCGCGGGCCCGCGCACGCGGCTGACCACCGAGCGCATGCGCGAGATCGCGCCCACGCTGCTGGCCACCGCCTCCGAGCTGGGCATGATCAGCAACACCTCCAGCCTGTTCGGGCGCCCGCCGCTGGGCAAGGGCTGAGCCGCTTGTCCCTTGTTCTTGCACGATTGCTGCACATCCCGAGCCTACGATCGTCGCGCATGAACACATCCCTCTCCTCGACCCTCTCACGCCGGACGCTGATCGTGGGCACGGCCTGCGCCGCGCCCACCCTGTGGCTGCTCGGCGGCTGCGCCGCGCCGGCAGCCGCTGCAGGCCCGGGCTGGGCCACCGGCGGCACCGCGCGCATCGGCGCGGCGGTTCGCGCCCTCGATCCTTTTGCCAGCGCAGCGGCCACCACCTGCCGCCTCGCCTGCGAGGCCACCATCGGGCCCTGCCACACGCTGTCGCCCGAACGCCGCGACATCAGCGACGGCTGGAACGGCCTGCCCATGCACCTGCAATTGCGCATCGTGGATGCGCAATGCCGGCCCATCTCGGGAGCGATCGTCGAGATCTGGCACACCAACCACACCGGCGGCTACTCGGGCCGCATCGCCCCGATGTGCAACAACGACCAGGCCGATGTGGCGCGGCAGTTCTTCCGGGGCTGGCAGCGCACCGACGCGAACGGCGTCGCACGGTTCGACAGCTGCTACCCCGGCTGGTACGGCGGCCGCGCCAACCACGTGCACCTGCGCGTGATGAAGGGCGACTACGACGCCCGCGACTCGGCCACCGCCTGGGTCACCACCCAGCTGTTGTTTGCCGACGAACTCAACGCCGGCATCTTCGGCAGTGAGCCCCTGTACAAGGACAAGGGCCTGCCCGACACCACGCTGGCCACCGACAACGTGGTGGGCCAGGAGCCCGACAAGTCGCCCTATGTGTTCGATGTGCAGAAGGTCGACGGCGTGATGCTGGCGTCCAAGACGCTGGCCATCCGCAGCAGCCTGGACGAAGCGGTGTGCAGCACCCGGGGTGCTCGCCCGCCGGGCGGACCTGGGGGCCCCAGGGGCCGCGGGGGCCCGCCACCGGTCAGGGGCTGAGGGGCATCACGGATAGGCGGCGGGCCATGGTGCGCCTATAAAGCACACCACCCCCCCCCCACCGCG
>NZ_JBWKZH010000068.1:0-30368 GCF_059424305.1 Hydrogenophaga sp. GW456-12-10-14-TSB4
CCTTTACCCCCGCCCTCACCCCCATGGCGTTCGTTCGCGCCATGGTGGCGGCCTACCGCGAGCGGGGCATGGACCCGGCAGGCGCGCTTGAATCGGCACAAATTCCGCCAGGGAAAGTTGATCAGCCGGACGCCCGCATCACCGCTGCCCAGATGGAAGCGGTGTCGGAGGCCGCCATGCGCGAACTCGACGACGAAGGCCTGGGCTGCTTCAGCCGCGCCCTGCCCTGGGGCAGCTACGGCATGCTGGCGCGCGCCTCCCTCTCGGCCCCCACGCTGGGCATGGCGCTGCGGCGCTGGTGCCGCCACCATGGCCTGATCACCGACGATGTGGCGCTCTCGCTGGAGACGGTGAGTGAGCGCGCGCGCCTCGTGCTGCGCCCGCACCGCCGGCCCGGGCCGCTCACCGAGTTCTGCGTGGTCTCGGTGCTGCGCAACATCCACGGCCTGGCGAGCTGGTACGTCGATTCGCGCATCCCGCTGCAGGGTGCGCAATTTCCCTACGCGCCGCCGTCCCACCTGGACGCCTACGCCGTGCTGTTCGACGGCCCGGCGGCTTTCGGCGCGGACGAGGCCGCCATCGCCTTCGATGCGCGCTACCTCGCCCTGCCGATGCGGCGCGACGAGGCCGCCATGAACCAGTTGCTGCAGCGCGCCTTGCCGCTCACCGTGCGCTCCTACCGGCGCGACCGCCTGCTGGTGCAGCGCGTGCGCCAGGTGCTGGCGACCCAGCCGCTGGACGCCCACAACGCCGACGACCTCGCCGCGTTGTTGCACGTGTCGGCGCGCACCCTGCACCGGCAGCTCAAGGACGAAGGCGCCTCACTGCAGACCTTGAAGGACGAGGTGCGCCGCCAGCGCGCCACCGAGCTGCTGCTGCGCACGCGCCGCCCGATCAAACAGGTGGCGCAGGCCTGCGGGTTTCAGAACGAGAAGAGCTTCATCCGCGCGTTTCGCGGCTGGACCGGGCGCTCACCGGGCGACTGGCGCGGCGAACAGCTCGCGCAGCTCGTCCATGTGGCCGAACACGCGGGCCACCGGTAAGCCCTCGAACGCGCGCCCATGCCCCTCGGGGCAGTAGCCCCACACGGTGGCACCGGCCGCCAGCCCGGCCTGGGCGCCGGTGGCCGTGTCCTCCACCACCAGGCAGCGCGCCGGGTCCACGCCCAGGTGCGCGGCGGCGGCCAGGTAGACGTCGGGCGCGGGCTTGGAGCGCGGCTGGTCGTGGCCGCTGAAGACGCGCTCGCCGAACAGCGGCAGCATGCCCACGAGATCGAGCTGCATCACCACCTTGGGCCGGTCGGCGCCCGAGGCGCAGGCGATGCGGCCGGCCACCTGACGGTGGATGGCCGTCACCGCCTCCACCGCACCCTGCACCGCCTTGAGCTCGGCCAGCAGGCGCACGTTGCGGCGCGCGTAGAAGCCTTGCAACCATTCTTCGGTGAACGGTTTGCCGGTCTCGGCCTCGATGCGCGCGCGCTCGTCGCGCACCGCCTTGCCGATGAAGATGTCCATGCACTCGGCCTGGGTCAGCGCCCAGCCGCTCTCGTTGAGCACCTCGCGCAGCACGCCGTTGGTGATGGGCTCGCTGTCCACGAGCACGCCGTCGCAATCAAAAAGCACCGCTTCAAACATGTTGTCCTTCAGTTGAGAATGTCGCCATCCACGTAAAACCAGTGGCCGTTCTCGCGCACGAAGCGGCTGCGCTCGTGCAGGCGCTGGCCGCGCCCCTGCACCCGCGAGCGCGCCACAAATTCGACTTGGGCGTGGGTGTCGTCGATGGGCGTGTGGCGCTTCACCTCCAGCCCGAGCCACTTCACGCCACCGTCCAGGTCCAGCGTGGCAGGGCGCTGGCTCGTGTGCCAGGTGGTCAGCAGGTGCGCCTCGTCACCGCGCACGAAGGCGGTGTAGCGCGAGCGCATGAGCGATTCGGCGTCGGGCGCGGGTCGGTTGCTGCCGATGTAGCGGCCACAGCATTTCGGGAAAGCCGGGCCAAGGCCGCAGGGGCAGGCGTCGTTTGTCGTGGGCATGGCAAGCCGATTATCGATCCCCTTGCAAGGGTGGGGGCTTGGCGCGCCGGTGTTCCAATGGCCGTCTTGTCCTCGATTTCCAGGAACCTCTCATGAGCACCCTCGACACCTTCGCCATCACCCAGAAATGGCCCGCCGCCCATCCCGACCGCCTGCAGCTCTACTCGCTGCCCACGCCCAACGGCGTGAAGGTCTCGATCATGCTGGAGGAAACCGGCCTGCCTTACGAGCCGCACCTGGTGAGCTTCGACACCAACGATCAGCTGTCGCCGGCGTTTCTCTCGCTCAACCCGAACAACAAGATCCCCGCCATCCTCGACCCGAACGGGCCGGACGGCCGCCCCCTGGCGCTGTGGGAGTCGGGGGCCATCCTGGTCTACCTGGCCGGCAAGACCGGCCGTTTCCTGCCCGACGACGCCGCCGGCAAATACGAAACCCTGCAGTGGCTGATGTTCCAGATGGGCGGCGTGGGCCCGATGTTCGGCCAGCTCGGCTTCTTCCACCGCTTTGCCGGCAAGGAGTACGAGGACAAGCGCCCGCGCGACCGCTACGTGAACGAAAGCAAGCGCCTGCTCAAGGTGCTGAACGAGCGCATGGAGGGCCGCGCCTGGCTGATGGGCGACGCCTACACCATCGCCGACATCGCCACCTGGCCCTGGGTGCGCAACCTGGTCGGCTTCTACGGCGCGGGCGAGATCGTGGGGTTTGGCGACTTCCCCAACCTCAAGCGCGTGCTGGAGGCCTTCGAGCAGCGCCCCGCCGTGCAGCGCGGCCTGAAGATCCCCGTCCGGGGCTGAGGACTACTTTTTCCAGAAGTGGCCGGTAAACAGCACCAGCACCGTCAGCAGTTCGAGACGCCCCAGCAGCATGGCGAAGCTCAGCACCCAGATCTGGAAATCGTCGAGCACGCCGAAGTTGCTCGACGGCCCGACCTCACCCAGACCTGGGCCGATGTTGTTGACGGTGGCCACCACAGCGGAAAAGGCCGTGACGATGTCCAGCCCGGTGAACAGCAGCACCATGGTCAGGCCCATGGTGGCTGCACCGTAGATCAGCATGTACCCCAGCACGGCGTTCATGACCGCGGGCGGCATGACCATGCCACCCAGCGTGACGGGGTTGACCACGCGGGGATGGATGATGCGGACCAGCTCGCGGCGGGCCTGCTTGATCAACAGCACCATCCGGACCAGCTTGATGCCACCGCCGGTAGAGCCCGCGCAGGACACGAAGCAGCCGAGGAACATCATGAGCACCGGCGCGAACACCGGCCACTGCTCGTAGTCGGTGGAGGCATAGCCGGTGGTCGTGGCCACCGATACGACGTGAAAGGCACTCACGCGAAAGGCCTCCATGAAGCTGTCGGTCTGGCGATGAACCGCCAGCAGCACCGCCACCAACAGTATGGACACCAACAGCACCGCCACATAAGTCCGGATCTCGCGATCGTTCACGATGGGGCGCAAGGAGCGTTGGCGCAACACCATGAAGTACCGCAGAAAGCTCACGCCGGCCAGCGCCATGAACACGGTGGCCACCGCATCGATCCTGGGCGAGTCCCAGTACCCAAAACTCGCGTCGTGCGAGGAGAATCCCCCCAGGCCCATCGTTGTGCACATGTGCATGAAGGCGTCCGCCCAGGTCATGCCAGCCCAACGGTACGACAGCATGCAGGCCACGGAGAACAGCACATACACCCCCCACAGGCCACGCGCGGTCTCGGCGATGCGCGGCGTGAACTTGGTGTCTTTCATGGGGCCCGGGGTCTCTGCCCGGTAGAGCTGAACGCCGCCCAGGCCCAGCAGCGGCAGCACCGCCACCACCAGCAGCACGATGCCCAGGCCACCCACCAATTGCAGGAAGCAACGCCAGATATTCACAGAAACCGGCAAGGCATCCAGGTTCGACAGCGCGGTGGCGCCGGTGGCGGTCAGTGCGCTCATGGACTCGAAATAGGCCTTGGTCCAATCGATCCCTGGCACGGTGAACATCAGGGGGACGGCCGCGAAGGCGGGCAGCAGCGTCCACACCAGGTTGACCAGCAGAAAGCCGTCACGGGCTTGCAGCTCACGGCGGAACTGGCGGGTCAACCGCCACAAGACCACGCCACTGCCAACCGTGAGCGCGAAGCCGTAGGCCCACACCCGAGTGTGGTGATGCGCATCGAAGAACCAGGACCATGCCAACGGCACCAGAAATGCCGGCGAGAACGCCAACAGGATGCGGGAGAAGACGGCCAGAACAGGGAGCAGGCTGTACACGGTGAGTCAACCGAAAAAGGTGGCGCTCACCTGGAACAGACGCTCGACCTCTCGGACGAGGCGCTTGTTCGGGATGAAGACGATGATGTGGTCGTCGGTCTCGATCACGGTGTCGTGGTGCGGCATCAGCACCTCGGACTTGCGGCCCTCGCCGCGCACGATGGCGCCGATGCGCGTGCCCTTGGGCAGCTTGATCTCCTCCACCTTGCGACCGACCAGCTTGCTGGTCTTGACGTCGCCGCGCGCGATGCCTTCTAGCGCTTCGGCCGCGCCCCGGCGCAGGCTGTGCACCGCGGCCACGTCGCCGCGCCGCAGGTGGGTGAGCAGTTCACCGATGACGGCCTGCGAGGGCGAGATGGCGATGTCGATGGTGCTGCCCTGCATCATGTCGGCGTAGGCGCGGCGATTGATGAGCGAGAGCACGCGCCCCGCGCCCAGGCGCTTGGCCAGCATGGCGGACATGATGTTGTCCTCATCGTCGCTGGTGAGCGCAAGGAACATGTCCATCTCGCCCACGTTTTCGTCCAACAACAGCTCCTCGTCGGCACCATCGCCATGAAGAATGAGCATGTTCGAGGGCAGCTGGCTGGCGAGGTATTCGCAGCGCTTGAGGTCCCGTTCGATGATCTTCACCTCGCACTGGCCCACGAGGCTGCGCGCCAGCCGCAGGCCGACCTTGCCACCGCCGGTGATCATGAGCCGGCGCACGGGCTTGTCGATGTTGTGGATCGCACCCAGCACGTAGCGGATTTTCTGCGTGTCGGCCAGCACGAACACCTCGTCGCCCGCGAGGATGCGGGTCTGGGGGGTGGCTTCCATTTCGGTGTCGAGCCGGTAGAGCGCGACGACGCGCATTTCGGCGTGGGGGAAGCGTTCGCGGATCTCGCCGATGGTGTGGCCGACCAGGGCGCCGCCGTGGGCCGCGCGCACGGCGATCAGGCTGGCGCGGCCGTCGGCGAATTCGAGCACCTGCAGGGCTTCGGGGTAGCTGATGAGCTGGTGGATGTAGCGCATCACCGACTCTTCGGGACAGATCACGTGGTCGACGGCGAAGCCGTTCTTGCCCAGCAGTTCGTCACCTTCGGTGAATTCGGGGGAGCGCAGGCGGGCGATGGTGCTGGGGACGTTGAAGACGTCGTGGGCGACTTTGCAGACGACGAGGTTGGTTTCGTCGTGGGCGGCGCAGGCGATGAGCATGTCGGTGTCCTGCGCGCCGGCCTCGCGCAGCACGGAGGGCTGGATGCCGTTGCCGACCACGCCGCGCAGGTCCAGCCGCTCTTCCAGCGCGCGCAGGCGGGCCGGGTCCATGTCGATCACGGTAATGTCGTTCTGCTCGGAGACCAGGCTTTCGGCGACACTTTCGCCCACGCGGCCGGCCCCCAGGATGATGATGTTCATGTTGGCGCGATCATACGAGGGAGCGGGTCTTTCGGCGCCTTTCCGCCCTTTACCTCGCGGGCTCACGGGCGCCCGGCGCTCTGCTCCGCGGGTGTCCCCCGGCGGCTGGTGCCGCCTCCTCCTTTACCCCGCTGCGCAGAACGCCAGGCACCCATGAGCCAGAAGGGGAGTCCGTCCGTCACGGCCGAAGACCGCCCCACCGGAGAAAGAAAAATCAGGCCAAGGCGCGTTGAATGAGGATCTTCTGCACGTCCGAAGTGCCTTCGTAGATCTGGCACACCCGCACATCCCGGTAGATGCGCTCCACGGGGAAATCGCTCACGTAGCCATAGCCCCCATGCACCTGGATCGCGTCCGAGCACACCTTCTCCGCCATTTCGCTGGCAAACAGCTTGGCCATGGCGGCCTCCTTCAGGCAAGGTTCACCGGCATCCCGCAAAGCCGCTGCATGGTGAACCATGGCGCGCGCCACCTCGATCTGCGTGGCCATCTCGGCCAGCTTGAAGCCCACCGCCTGGTGGTTGAAGATCGGCTGGCCAAAACTCTCGCGCTGTTTTGAATAGGTGAGTGCGCACTCAAACGCACTGCGGGCCATGCCCACACTTTGCGCCGCAATGCCGATGCGACCACCTTCCAGCGCCGACAGCGCGATCCGGTAGCCCTCGCCCTCCGCGCCGATCAGGTTCTCGGCCGGCACCCGGCAGTTCTCGAAATTGATCTGCGCCGTGTCGCTGCTGTGCTGGCCCAGCTTGTCCTCCAGCCGCGCCACCACATAACCCGGGGTGTCGGTGGGCACCAGGAAGGCGCTCATGCCCTTCTTGCCCGCACCCTTGTCGGTCACCGCGATCACGATGGCCAGGTGACCGTTCTTGCCGCTGGTGATGAACTGCTTGACACCGTTGATCACATAGTCGCCGCCCTGCTTCACTGCCGTGGTGCGCAGGGCCGAGGCGTCGCTGCCCACGTGCGGCTCGGTCAGGCAGAACACGCCCAGCATCTGGCCGGCGGCCAGCGGGCGCAGCCATTGGTCCTGTTGTTGGGCATTGCCGTACCGCATCAGGATCGCGTTGACCGGGCAATTGGTGACCGAGATCGCGGTGCTGGTGCCACCGTCGCCGGCCGCGATTTCCTCCAGCACCACGGCCAGGGTCACGTAATCCAGCCCCGCACCGCCCAGGGCCTCAGGCACGCAGATGCCATAGGCGCCCAACTCGGCCAGGCCCTGGTGCACGTCTTTCGGGAAGTGGTGCTCCTTGTCCCAGCGGGCGGCATGCGGCCAGAGCTGCTCCTGGGCAAAGCTGCGCACCGCGTCGCGGATCATGAGTTGGTCTTGGTTCAGGAGCATGGAAGTGTCTCTCGGAAAGGGTCACCAGCTGGCGGCACGCCGGCCGTCGTGGTGGATCAGGCGGCCGTTGTCGTCGCGCGTGAGCGAAGCCAGCACCCGGCGCAGGCCGGCCACGCTGCGCTCGACCGTCAGCGGTGCCGAACCACCGCCCATGTCGGTCTGCACCCAGCCGGGGTCCAGCGCCACGCAAATGGCGGCGGGGTAGCTGTGCCGGGCGCTGGCCACGGCCATGTTCAGGGCCGCCTTGCTCACGCGGTACAGCCAGGCATCGCTGCCGTCCACCAGGCCGACCTGACTCATCTCGCTGGAGAAGGCCGCGAACACACCGCTGGCCGCCTCGACCGCCGGCATCACCTGGGGCATGGCCTGCATCAGGCCGAGCACGTTGGCGTGCATCACACGGTCGAAGGCCTCGCGCGTGGGGGGTGTCTTCGCACCGTGGGGATCGAGCACGCCCGCCACGTACAGCGCCACATCGATCTCCTCACCGTCGAGCGACCAGGCCAGCCCGCTCACGCTGGCCGGATCGGCCACGTCCACGCGCAGGGGCTCGGCGCCAAGCGCCTCCAGGTGCGCCAGACCGGCATCGTCTCGGGCGGTGGCGATCACGCGATCACCCGCCGCCAGGCACTGGCGCACCATTTCCAGGCCGATGCCGCGCGAGGCGCCGATCACCAGAACGGTGGCCATGCGGGACAGCCTCAGGCCAGTTCGATCGCCATGGCGGTGGCTTCGCCGCCGCCGATGCACAGGGTGGCCACGCCCTTCTTGCCGCCACGGGCCTTGAGTGCGTGCAGCAGCGTGACCAGGATGCGCGCGCCGCTGGCGCCGATGGGGTGGCCCAGCGCGCAGGCACCGCCGTTGACGTTGACCTTCTCGTGCGGAATCTTCAGCTCGGTCATGAGCGCCATCGGCACCACGGCGAAGGCTTCGTTGATTTCCCACAGATCGACGTCGCCAACCTGCCAGCCGGTCTTCTCCAGCAGCTTCTGCGTGGCACCGACGGGCGCGGTAGCAAACCAGTTGGGTTCCTGCGCGTGGGTGGCGTGGCCCACGATGCGCGCCAGCGGCTTGGCGCCAAGCTGTTTGGCGGTGGATTCGCGCATCAGCACCAGCGCGGCCGCGCCGTCGTTGATGGACGAGCTGGACGCAGCGGTGATCGTGCCGTCTTTCTTGAAGGCCGGCTTGAGTGCGGGAATCTTGTCGAGCTTGACCTTGCCCGGGCCCTCGTCGATGGATACCACGCGTTCGCCGCTGCGGTCCTTCACGGTGACGGGCGTGATCTCGGCGGCGAAGGCGCCGCTGTCGGTCGCGGCCTTGGCGCGGGTGACCGACGCGATGGCGAACGCGTCCTGCTGCTCGCGGGTGAAGCTGTACTTGGCGGCGCAGTCTTCACCGAAGGTGCCCATGGAGCGACCGGGTTCGTAGGCGTCCTCCAGGCCGTCGAGCATCATGTGGTCGTACACCTTGTCGTGGCCCATGCGGTAACCACCCCGGCCCTTTTGCAGCAGGTAGGGCGCGTTGGTCATGCTCTCCATGCCGCCCGCGACCATCACCTTGGCGCTGCCGGCGGCGAGCATGTCGTGCGCGAGCATGGTGGCCTTCATGCCCGAGCCGCACATCTTGGACAGCGTGACCGCGCCGGCCGACTTCGGCAGGCCGCCCTTGAACGCGGCCTGGCGCGCCGGCGCCTGGCCCTGGCCGGCCATCAGGCAGTTGCCGAACAGCACTTCGTCCACCTGGGCTGGGTCCACGCCGGCGCGCTGCACCGCCGCCTGGATGGCCGCACCACCGAGGTCGTGCGCCGAAAGGCTGGCAAAGTCGCTCTGGAAGGCGCCCATGGGCGTGCGCGCGGCGCCGACGATGACGATGGGATCAGCGGACATGGTGTGAAGCTCCTGATGGAAAGAGGGAAAAGACGATCCGGCGGGCACCCGGGCCCGGCCGGGCTCAGCTGCGGGACCGCACCGCCACGCCTTCGATGGCGCTGAGGTAGGTCGTGTCGAGGTCGTGGTTGCCGCGCACGGTCATCTGCAGGTCCTGCACAAGACCGTCCTTGAGGCCGTAGACCCAGCCGTGCAAGGCCAGCGACTGGCCCCGGCTCCAGGCGTCCTGCACCACGGTGGTCTGGGCCAGGTTGACCACCTGCTCGATGGCGTTGAGTTCGCACAGCGCATCGTGCCGGTGGTTCTCGGACAGGCCCGCGAGCAAGGCGGCGTGGCGATCGCGCACGTCCTTGATGTGGCGCAGCCAGTTGTCCGCCAGGCCCACGCGCGTGTCGCGCAGCGCGGCCAGCACGCCACCGCAGCCGTAGTGGCCCACCACCATGAGGTGTTCGACCTTGAGCACGTCGACAGCGTATTGCACGGTGGACAGGCAGTTCAGGTCGGTGGGCACCACCACGTTGGCCACGTTGCGGTGCACGAAGACCTCGCCCGGGTCCAGGCCGGTGATCTGGTTCGCCGGCACGCGGCTGTCGGAGCAGCCGATCCACATGTAGCGCGGACTCTGCTGCTGCGAGAGCTTGGTGAAGAAGCCGGGGCGCTCGGCCTCGACCTGGGCCGCCCAGCGGCGGTTGTGTTCGAGAAGGTGTTGTAGATCGTTGCTCATGAGAGGGATTGTCCGCTCAACCGGGGCCTGGCCGTCACATCGTCTCCGCGAACAGCTCGCGGCCGATCAGCATGCGGCGGATCTCGCTCGTGCCGGCGCCGATTTCGTACAGCTTGGCGTCGCGCCAGAGGCGGCCCAGCGGGTACTCGTTGATGTAGCCGTTGCCGCCGAAGATCTGGATGCCCTCGCCGGCCATCCAGGTGGCTTTTTCCGCGCACCAGAGGATTACGGACGCGCAATCCTTGCGCACCTGACGCACGTGCTCGGTACCCAGCAGGTCCAGGTTCTTGGCCACGGTGTAGGCGAACGAACGGCCGGCCTGCAGCACGGTGTACATGTCGGCCACCTTGCCCTGGATCAGCTGGAACTCGCCGATGCTCTGGCCGAACTGCTTGCGGTCGTGGATGTAGGGGACCACGTTGTCCATGACCGCCTGCATGATGCCCAGGGGCCCGCCGGTGAGCACGGCGCGCTCGTAATCGAGCCCGCTCATGAGCACCTTGGCGCCGTTGTTCAGGCCGCCCATGATGTTCTCGGCCGGCACCTCGACGTTGTTGAACACCATCTCGCCGGTGTGGCTGCCGCGCATGCCGAGCTTGTCGAGCTTCTGGGCGGTGGAAAAACCCTTCATGCCTTTCTCGACGATGAAGGCGGTGACGCCGCGCGCGCCCATCTCGGGCTCGGTCTTGGCATAGACCACCATGGTGTCGGCGTCGGGGCCGTTGGTGATCCACATCTTGCTGCCGTTGAGCAGGTAGTAGCCGCCCTTGTCCTCGGCCTTGAGCTTCATGCTGATCACGTCCGAGCCCGCACCGGGCTCGCTCATGGCCAGCGCGCCCACGTGCTCGCCGCTGATGAGCTTGGGCAGGTATTTCTTGCGCTGGGCGTCGCTGCCGTTGCGCTTGATCTGGTTCACGCACAGGTTGCTGTGCGCGCCGTAGGACAGGCCCACGCTGGCCGACGCACGCGAGATTTCCTCCATGGCGATCATGTGGGCCAGGTAACCCATGTTCGCGCCGCCATATTCCTCGCCCACGGTGATGCCGAGCACCCCCAGGTCGCCCATCTTGCGCCACACGTCCATGGGGAACTGGTCGGCGCGGTCGATCTCGGCCGCGCGCGGGGCGATCTCGGCCTGCGCGAAATCGCGCACCGCGTCGCGCAGTGCGTCGATGTCTTCGCCGAGTTGGAAGTTCAGGCCGGGCAGGTTGGTCATGCAGGTCTCCGTGGGTGTTTTTGAGAAAAGAGGGCTCAGCCCTGGATGTGGTCGCGACCGACCACCGCCATGAGCGTGCAGCCCATGGTGGCGATCAGCTTTTCGCGCCCGCCGTCAAGGGCGTACGCGTGGCCTTCGCACACCGTGACGGTGCGCCCGGGCTTGATCACCGTGCCGACCATGCGGAAGCTCTCGCCTTGCGCGGGCGCCAACAGGTTGATCTTGAATTCGATGGTGAGCACCGCGGCCTCCAGCGCCATCAGGGTGAAGCCGGCGTACCCGCAAGCGGAGTCCAGCGCCGTCGCCACCATGCCCGCGTGCAGGAAGCCGTGCTGCTGGGTCAGCGGTTCGGCCCATGGCAGGGTGATCTCGACCCGACCCGGCGCCACCGAGGCCAGCGTGGCCCCCAGCGTTCGCATGGCGGCTTGGCGCGCAAAGCTCTCGCGCGTGCGCTGGTCGAAGCCAGGATGGCGCGGCTCGAAGGTGGAAGAGGTCAAGGGGGTTGTCTCTGAACAGGCGGTGAATCGCCATTCTACGTTGACGTTTACGTAAACGTCAATTCCGACGATTCTGCACCGTTGACCGCGAAGGCTATGCTCGGCGCCCCATGCCTTACACCCTGTCTGCCCCCGTTCACAGCGAGAGCGTCATCAAGAAGAGCCGCTTCATCGGTTGCGTGGAACCGATGGTGGACCGCGCCGGCGCGTTGCAACGTGTCGCGGCCCTGCGCATCACCCACCCGACCGCCACCCACGTCTGCTGGGCGCTCATGGCCGGGGGCCATTCGGCCGCGAACGACGACGGCGAGCCCGGCGGCACGGCAGGCCGCCCCATGCTGGAGGTGCTGCGCCACCAGGACCTGGAAGGCGTGCTCGCCACCGTCGTGCGCTACTACGGCGGCACGCCATTGGGTGCGGGTGGCCTGGTGCGCGCCTACACCGACAGCGTGGCCCAGGCGCTGCTGCAGGCGGACAAGGTGCCGGTGGTGCGCTGGCGCACGCTGCGCTGCGTGCTGCCCTACGCACTGGAGGGCTGGCTGCGCCGCGAACTCGATGGGCATGGCGCCCGGCTGATCGAGGCGGCGCACGGGGACGGCGTGACGGTCTCGCTGCGCGTGCCCGAGCGCCAGGCCGACGCCCTGATGGCGCGCCTCAACGATGCCGGCCAAGGGCGCGTCGTGTGGCTGCGGGACGAGGACGCTTCAGGCCGGGACGAGGCGTGACAGCAGCAGGCGGACCGCCTGCTCATAGGGCGCGGCCGGCTCGCCCCGGGCGATCGCCAGCGCCGCCCGATCGAACGCCGCCGACAGCAGCACACTGAGTTCGCGCACGGGCACAGCCTCGGGGTGGCCGTTCAACGCGGCCTGCAACCCCTCCTGCAGAGCCTGGAACCCGGCGAGGTCGCTCAGCCCCTGCACCTGCTCGGCCGTGAGCACGGCCGGGGCTTCGAGCAACAGAAGGCGCGCGCGACCGGCCTCGGCCATGGCCGCGAAATACGCCTGGGCCCCGGCGAGCAGTGCGTCCACCGGCGGCTTGTGGTGCCGCGAGCGCTGCACGATTTCGTCCGCCACCTCCTGCGCCACCTGCCGGGCCACGGCGTGGAACAGCTCGGTCTTGTCCGTGAAGTGGTGGTAGAGCGCCCCGCGGGTCACGTTCGCGGCCGTGACGATCTCGGGCGTGCCGGTGGCGGCGAAACCCCGGGCCTCGAACAGCGTGCGCGCCGCACTCACCAGGGCGGCGCGGGTGGCGTCGGTGCGCTCACCCTGGGAACGGCGGGGGGCGGGAATGGTCTTTTGCATACATGCAGCCTGTATGTTATATTGAATTTACATGCATATTGTATGTATGTTTTTCAAAGGAAATCCGCCATGAAATCCACCTCGTACTACCCCGTCCTGATGACCGACCGCGTGGCCGAGACGGCCCGCTTCTACGAAACCCATTTCCGTTTCACCAGCTTGTTCGACAGCGACTGGTACGTGCACCTGCAATCCCGCGAAGACCCGGGCGTGAACCTCGCCATCCTCGACGGCGGCCACGCCACGATCCCGGCCCCTGCCCGGGGCGGCAGGGCTTCGGGGGTGCTGCTCAATTTCGAGGTGGACGACGTCGACGCGGAGTACGAGCACGCGCTCGCCCAGGGCCTGACCGTGTTGCTCGCCCTGCGGGACGAAGCCTTCGGCCAGCGCCACTTCATCGTGCAGGGCCCCGATGGTGTGCTGATCGATGTGATCAAGCCGATCCCGCCGAGCGAAGACTTCCTGCGCCAGTACGCGGCGGGTGCCGCCGCGAGCTGATCAGGCCGCGCGGCTCAGCCAGACCAGCACGAGCCCCAGCGCGGCGGGCAGCGCCTGCACGAACAGGATCTTGCGGCTCGCCGTGACCGCGCCGTAGAGGCCGGCGATCAACACGCAAAGCAGGAAGAACACTTTCACGCCAAAGCCCTCGGGGCCCAGCCACAGACCCCAGAGCAGGCCGGCAGCCAGAAAGCCGTTGTACAGACCCTGGTTGGCCGCGAGCACCTTGGTGGCTGCGGCCGACGCGGGCGTCTGGCCGAAGGCCTTCATGCCGGCCGGCTTGTCCCACAGGAACATCTCGAGCACGAGAAAGTAGACGTGGAGCAGCGCGACGAGCGCAACGACGATGCTGGCGATCAGGGACATGGCAACGGCCTTTCGAGACGCAGCCCCATGGCCGCGAACGCCGGCAGCTTACCCCGGCTGTCAGGCCTTGGGGGTCTTTTCGATCTTGCCCAGCAGGGCGCGGGCTTCCTTCTCGTGCGTCTTCACCTCGTCGAGGTTGGCCACCAGGTCGGCCATCTGCTCCTCGAGCTGGCGGCGGTGGTCGGCCAGCACGGTCAGGAACTTGCGCAACTGCGGCCCGGTGTCGCGCGGGCTGTCGTACATGTCGATGATGTCCTTGGCCTCGGTCAGAGACAGCCCCAGGCGCTTGGCGCGCAGGGTGAGCTTGAGGCGCGTGCGGTCGCGCGAGGTGTAGACCCGGTTGCGGCCACCCGGGCCTTCGCGCTGCGGTTGCAGCAGGCCCATGTCTTCGTAGAAGCGAATGGCGCGCGTGGTCAGGTCGAACTCGCGGGCCAGATCACTGATGGTGTAGGTCGGGGTCGTCGCCATGTGGGGGGTGCCCTTTATTGACGTTTACGTCAACGTCAGGCAGCCGATCTTAACGGAATCGCCCTGTGGCGAAACCCGCTCGCGATGAGTTCACTCGTCCAGCGGCACAGCGGCCGCGCGCAGCGCGCGGCGGCGCTGGGCGTGGTCGGGCAGGACCCGCGCGACCACGTCCCAGAACTGGGGGCTGTGGTCCATGTGGTGCAAATGGCTGAGCTCGTGCACCACCACGTAGTCGATCATGTCCAGCTTGAGGTGGATCAGCCGCCAGTTCAGGCGGATCGATCCGTCGGCACTGGCACTGCCCCAGCGCGTGCCCGCGCTGGACAGCCGCAGCTTGCTGTAGCGCACGCCGAGTTGCGGGGCGAAGTGGTCCAGGCGCTCGATGAACAGGGCCTTGGCCCGCTTCATCAACCAGGCCTGCGCGGCGTCGCGGATCTGCGTTTCCTGCGCGCTGCGCGCCAAGCCGATGTGCAGCGTGGCCATGCCCCCCGCCTCGCCGGCGGGCTCGAACACCGCCCCCACCTGCGTGAACGTGTGCGTGGGGTCGAGCACAAGGCGCATGCGCTCACCGAGGTAGTCAAACTCGACCCCATCGGCCCAGCGGATGCGCGCCTGCTCCATTTCGCCGGCGCGCTGGCGGGCGCTTTGCAGCTTCTCAAGCACCCAGGCCGACTTGTCTTGCAGCAGGGCCTCGACCTCGCCCACCGGCGTCCAGCGCGGCGCGCTCACGCTCAAGCCGTCGGTGCTGACCGACAAGCCGATGGTGCGGCGCTTGCCGCGCTTGAATTCGTATGCCACGTCGCAAGCGCCCAGCCGCAACATGCGGTTGGCCCGGGGGTGGTGCCAGGCGGCCGGCTGGAACACCTGGCTCATGGGCAGGGCCGGCGGCGCGGCCACCACGGGCGGCGGCGGCGGCTCGGGCCGCTGAGGCTCAGGCGCGGGCCCGCCGAGGAAGTCGAGCGCCAGTTGCACGAAGCGCTGCATGGCGGGGCTCAGGCGGTGCGGTAGGCCTCGGGATCGAGGCGGCGCATCTCCGTCTCGATCCAGGCCTCGACCTCGCGCATCAGTTCGTCAGGCTCACGGCCTTCGCTGGGAATGGGTTTGCCGATGGAGAACTCCACCGTGCCGGGGCGCCTGATGAAGGCCTTGCGCGGCCAGCACTTGGCCGAGGTGACTGCGATCGGGATCACCGGCGCGCCGGTGGCCACGGCCAGGCGCGTGCCGCCGCTCTTGTACTGACCCTTCTGGCCGCGTGCGATGCGCGTGCCTTCGGGAAACATGATGACCCAGGTGCCCTGGTTGAGCAGGCGCTGGCCCTGTTCGACCACCTTGTTGAAAGCCTGGGTGCGCTTGCTGCGGTCGATGTGGATCATGTCCATGCGGCTCATGGCCCAGCCGAAAAAGGGCACGTACAGCAGCTCCTTCTTGAACACATAGGCCAGCGGGTGCGGCATCAGCGCCGGCATGCAGAAGGTTTCCCAGGTGGACTGGTGCTTGAGCAGCAGCACGGCCGGCGCGGTACTGCCCACCGGCAGGTTCTCGAAGCCGCTCACCTGGTTGCGGATGCCCAGGATCAGCTGTCCGCTGGCCACCGCGAGCTTGAGCCAGCCCGCGCACATCCAGTAGATCTGCGTGCTGTTGAGAAAGGGCGCCGCGACCAGCACCGCGAGCGCCCAGGGCACGACGGTCACGGCCATGAACAGGGTGTGCAGGACCGAGCGCAGCAGATGGATGAGGATCATGGGGAGGTGGGAGATCAGGTGGTGGGCTGCGCAAGCAGCCAGTCGGCGAAGGCGCCGAGGTCGTCGTGGGGGTGCGTGCCAGGCGGCAGATCGGGAGCAAGCGCGGCGAGGTCCACGGGCGCCCCGGAGCCGACGCGGCCCCGCAGGTGCTCGGACTTGCCGGTCATCAGCAAATGGGTGCGGCAGCCCGCCGCCGCCGCCGCGCGCACGTGCCGCATGGCGTTGCCGGCTGCGTGCACATTGGCCAGCGGCACGCCGAACCGGGCACCGACCTGCAGGAACAGGCCGGGCGCGGGCTTGCGGCAGGCGCACAGGTCTTCGGGCGCATGCGGGCACATGAAGATCGCCTCGACGCGCGCCCCCGCCGCCGCGAGCTGGCGGTGCATCTTGGCGTGGATGGCATTGAGCGAGGCCATGTCGAACAGGCCGCGCCCGATGCCGGACTGGTTGGTCGCCAGCACGATGCGCCAGCCCCCCTGGTTGAGCCGGGCCACCGCCTCGAGCGCACCGGGCAGGGCCTCCCACTCGTCCGGCGAGGCGACGTAGTCGTCGCGGCTGCGGTTGAGCGTGCCGTCGCGGTCGAGGATGAGCAGCTTCATGGCGATGTCAGGTCGCGAGGCGGGACAGGTCGGCGACGCGGTTCATGGCCTCGTGCAACTGACGCAGCAGGCCGAGCCGGTTGGCCTTGAGAGCGGGGTCGTCGGCGTTGACCATCACGCCGTCGAAGAAGGCATCGACCGGCGCGCGCAGCGCGGCAAGTGCCTGCAACGACGCGGTGTAGTCGCCGGCGTCGAACTGCATATGCGCGGCCGGCACGGTGGTCTGCATTGCGTCGAAGAGTTCCTTCTCAGCAGGCTCTGCCAGCAGCCCGGCCTCCACAGCCGCCCCGGTCCCTTCAGATTTCTTCAGGATATTGCCGATGCGCTTGTTGGCGGATGCCAAGGCTGGCGCTTCGGGCAAGGCGGCGAAAGCGCGAACCGCAGCAAGGCGTTTGGCAATGTCGCTCATGGGTTCTGGACGCAATGCAAGTACCGCGTCGATCTCCTGCGCGCTGTAACCCTGTTCGCGCAAGCTACCCGCAAGGCGGTCGTAGATGAAATCAGCCAGTGGAGCGGTGGGGTCGGTGATCTTGTCGCCAAAAACTTTCGCAGCCTTGTGCAACAACGTATCAAGCCCCAGCGACAACTGCTTTTCAATCAACAGGCGAACGACCCCCAATGCGTGCCGACGAAGCGCGAACGGATCCTTGTCGCCGGTGGGCAGGTTGCCGATGCCGAACATGCCTACCAATGTTTCGAGCTTGTCGGCAAGAGCCACTACCACACCCGTCATGTTGCGAGGCAACTCGTCGCCGGCAAAGCGAGGTTTGTAGTGGTCTTCGATCGCAAACGCAACCTCTTCAGATTCACCATCGTGCAGAGCGTAGTAGCGCCCCATCGTGCCCTGCAGCTCGGGGAACTCGCCCACCATATCGGTCAGCAAGTCCGTCTTGGCCAATTGGGCGGCCTTGTCCACCGGCAAAACCAGATCGCGAAGTTCTTGTGCGATCGTTCGAGCGATCTCGCGCACGCGCTCCGTACGCTCGCCCTGCGTGCCCAGCTTGTTGTGATAGACCACCTTGCCCAGGCCTTCGACGCGCGAGGCCAGCGTCTTCTTGCGGTCCTGGTCGAAGAAGAACTTGGCATCGGCCAAGCGCGGGCGCACCACGCGCTCGTTGCCGCCGATCACCGCGCTCGGGTCCGAAGGGCTGATGTTGCTGACCACCAGGAAGCGGTGGGTCAGCTTGCCCTGGGCATCGAGCAGCGGGAAATACTTCTGGTTGGCCTTCATCGTGAGGATGAGGCATTCCTGTGGCACATCGAGGAACTCGGTCTCGAACTCGCAGATGAGCACGTTGGGCCGCTCGACCAGCGCGGTCACTTCGTCGAGCAGCGCGTCGTCATCGATCGGCCGGCAACCGCCGCCCACCTTCGCGGCGGCTGCCGCGAGCTGGCGCGCGATCTCGGCCTTGCGCTCGGCGAACGAGGCAATCACCGCGCCGTCTTTGGCGAGCGTGGCCGCGTAGCTGTCGGCGTCTTTCAGCACCACTGGCGAGACCGCCGCTTCGAAGCGGTGCCCCTGGGTGGTGTGGCGCGCGGTCAGCCCCAGCGCCTTCACCGGCACGACGCTGCCGCCATGCAGCGCCACCAGGCCGTGCGCGGGGCGCACGAAGTTCACACTGCTCCAGCCGGGGAGCTCGCAATCGGTCTCGAGCTGGTAGCTCATGACCTTCGGGATAGGCAGCTTGGCGATGGCTTCGTCCAAGGCTTTCTGCAGGCCGGCGGCCAGGTCGGCGCCAGGGGCGATGCTGTCGTGGAACAGGGCCTCGGCCTTGCCATCGGGCGCGCGCTTGAGACCGGCCACCGCCGAGGCGTCGGCGCCGATCGCGGCCAGGCGCTTGAGCAGCGCGGGTGTGGGCTGGCCATTGGCGTCCAGCCCCACGCTCACAGGCATGAGTTTTTGCGACACGGCCTTGTCGGCGGCGCGCGCCAGCACGCCGCTGACGTGTGCGGCCAGGCGGCGAGGCGAGGCGAAGGCGGTCACGGCCGCGTCGGCCGGTGCCAGGCCCTGAGCCTTGAGCTGGTCACCCAGCACCGTGGCGAAGGCATCGCCGAGTTTCTTCAGCGCCTTGGGCGGCAGCTCTTCGACAAACAGCTCAACGAGCAGGTTCTGTGCGGTCATTCTTGTTCTTTCACCCGGCGCTCACGCGGCCTTCTTCACCATCTGTTCCACCCACTCGCGCGGCGCCATGGGGAAGCCCAGGCGCTCGCGGCTGTCGTAATAGCTCTGCGCCACGGCGCGCGCCAGGTTGCGGATGCGGCCGATGTAGGCGGCGCGTTCGGTCACGCTGATGGCCCCACGCGCGTCCAGCAGGTTGAAGCTGTGCGCGCACTTCAGCACCTGTTCGTAGGCGGGCAGCGCGAGCTGTTGCTCCATCAAGTGCTTGGCCTGTTTCTCGTGCGCGTTGAAGGCGGTGAAGAGGAAATCGGCGTCGCTGTGCTCGAAGTTGTAGGCCGACTGCTCTTTCTCGTTTTGCAGGTAGACGTCGCCGTAGCTCAGCGTGTCGGTCCACTTCAGGTTGTAGACGTTGTCCACGCCCTGCAGGTACATGGCCAGGCGCTCCAGGCCGTAGGTGATTTCGCCGGTGATGGGCTTGCAATCAATGCCGCCCACCTGCTGGAAGTAGGTGAACTGCGTGACTTCCATGCCGTTGAGCCAGACCTCCCAGCCCAGGCCCCAGGCGCCCAGCGTGGGGTTTTCCCAGTCGTCCTCGACGAAGCGGATGTCGTTCTTCTTGAGGTCGAAGCCCAGGGCCTCCAGGCTGCCGAGGTAGAGCTCGAGGATGTTGCTCGGCGCGGGCTTGAGCACCACCTGGTACTGGTAGTAGTGCTGCAGGCGGTTGGGGTTCTCGCCATAGCGGCCGTCCTTGGGGCGGCGGCTGGGCTGCACGTAGGCGGCCTTCCAGGGCTCGGGGCCGAGCGCGCGCAGGAAGGTGGCGGTGTGGCTGGTGCCGGCACCCACCTCCATGTCGTAGGGCTGGAGCAGCGCGCAGCCCTGAGCGTCCCAATAGGACTGCAGTTTCAGAATGATGTGCTGGAAGGTCAACATGGAAAAGAAGCCGGGAACGGAGCCCGGCCAAGGGATGGTCTGGGTGGGGGCGTGGCGCGGCATCGCGCCTGGAATGCCCCAAGTGCCCGATTTTACGGGTGCGCTCAGCGGCGGCGCGTGCGCCCGCCTCGGCGCCCCAGGTTGCGGGTGGAGGCGATCAGCAACGCCAGCACCGCGCAGCCCACCCAGAGGGGAGCCAGGCCCCAGCGCGCCGTCCACTGCGCATAGGGCGTGAGGCCGCTGCGGCCCTGCACCGAGGCTTCCAGCCGGCCGCGCGTGAGCCGCTGCAGCTGGTGGGTGACCTGGCCCTGGTGGTCAATGACCGCCGTGGCGCCGGTGTTGGTGGCTCGAAGCATGGGCCGGCCCAGCTCGATCGCACGCAACCGCGAGATGTGCAGGTGCTGGTCGATGGCGATGCTGTCGCCGAACCAGGCGATGTTGCTGAGGTTGACCAGCACGGTCGGTGCCGCCGTGGGGTCGCGGAACGAGGCCGCGAGCTCTTCGCCGAACAGGTCTTCGTAGCAGATGTTGGGTGCCACACGCTGCCCGGCCAGCGCCCAGGCCGGCTGCGCCAGCGCACCCCGGTTGAAGTCACCGAGCGGGATGTTCATGAGGTCGGTGAACCAGCGGAACAGAGGCGGGATGAACTCGCCGAACGGCACCAGGTGGTGCTTGTCGTAGCGGTAGAGGCCGTTGTCAGGCGAGTCCAGCCGGGCCAGGCTTTGCAGCCGATGGGCCGACCCCGAGTTGAGTCCCCAGACCGAATTGGTGTAACCCTGCTCCAGACTGCCCAGCGGCAGCCCCACCAGCGCGCCGACGCCGGTGCCGGCGGGCTGCTCGGCCAGTTGCCCGAGCAGGGGCTGCCAGAAGTCGGGCCCGAGCTGGCCGGGCAACAGGGGAATGGCGGTCTCGGGCGCCACGACCAGTTGCGGGCCGGTGGTCGAGTTGCGCGCGGCATGGACCGCTTCGGCGATCTGCGTCGGGTACCAGTTCAGGGCCTGGGCCACACCGGTACCGGGCTCGAACTTCTGGTCCTGCGCGATGTTGCCTTGCAGCAGCCACACCCGCAGTTCCCCCGAACCGGCGGTGTCCCGGTGCCCCAGGCCACGCCACGCCGAGCCGCCGCCGAGCAGACTGACCAGCAGTGCGCCGACCAGCAGGAACAGGGCCAGCGAACGCAAGACCCCGGGCCAGCCATCGGCCAAGCCAGGCACGAGCCGCGCCTGCACCCGAGGCGCGGGTGCCACCACCCGCACACCACCCGCCGCCCGCCCCGCCGGACGGCTGACCGGGGACTGTATCCAGACGCTGAAGCGCCGCCAGGCGCCGGAGATGAGGGAGGCCGCCGAATAGGCCAGCAGCGCCGCCAGGAAACCCATGCCGTACACACCCACCAGCGGCGCCCAGGGTGCCATCAGGTCCACCTGCGCGTACCCGCCGGCACCCCAGGGAAAGCCGGTGAACCAGTGGCCGCGCGCGAGCTCCGCCAGCGTCCAGAGCGAGGCGAACATCAGCCCCTGCGCGGTGCGCGACAGCGGTGCCCAGGCACACAGGAAACCGACCACCACCGCGTAATAGATCGACAACAGCCCTGCCAGTGCGAGCACAGCGAGCACCGCCAGCCAGGCGGGCAGGCCGCCGTAGGTGTGCAAGGAGATGAACAGCCACCAGAAGGTGCCCGCCAGCCAGACGGTGGAGAACACCCAGCCGCGCCACACCGCCTGGCCCACCCGGGTGGCGTATTGCAGCGCCAGCACGAGCAGCGCCAGCGACGCGATCTGCCACCAGCCGTTGGGCTGGCCTTGCACCGTGCCCGGCAGGCTCCAGCCCGCCAAAGGCCAGGCGATGGAGGCCGCCTGCAGGGCACCGCCCAGCAGGCACACGAGGAACCAGGCGAAGCCGCTGCCGCGTGCGCTGCGCCCGGGAGGGCGACGGCTCATCGGGTTGAAACTCGACGGCGTGTGGAGTGACCCGAAAAGGCTGCGCATGGGTTAGGTGGGTTCAGGCCTCGCCCGGCTGGGGCATGACCTTGAACCATTTCACGGCGCCGCCCTTGGTGTGCAGCACGGTGAAGCGCAGGCCGTCGAGTTCATGGACTTCACCCCGCTTGGGCACGTGGCCCATGGCATGGGCAATCATGCCACCGATGGTGTCGAAGTCTTCCTCGGACAACTTCAAACCGAAAGATTCGTTGATGCGCTCGATGGCCGTGTCGCCGCTCACGCGCCAGGTCCCATCGGCCAGTGCAAAGATGTCGCCGTCGTCTTCGGCCACATCGAACTCGTCCTCGATCTCACCGACGATTTCTTCCAGCACGTCCTCGATGGTGATGAGACCGGCCACGCGGCCGAATTCGTCGATCACGATGGCCAGGTGGTTGCGGTTGCCGCGGAACTCGCGCAGCAGGTCGTTGAGCCCCTTGCTCTCGGGCACAAAGGTGGCCGGGCGCAGCAGCGCCCGGATGTTGAGCGCGGGCGCACGCTGCAGCTTGAGCAGGTCCTTGGCCAGCAGGATCCCGATGATGTTCTCGCGCTCACCCTCGAACACCGGGAAACGCGAGTGCGCGGTGTCGATGACCAGATGCAACAGCTCGTCGAAGGGGGCATCGATGTCCAGCACATCCATGCGCGGGGTGGCCACCATGACGTCGCCGGCGGTCATGTCGGCGATGCGGATCACGCCCTCCAGCATGACGCGCGACTCGGCGTTGATGATGTCGTTGTCTTCGGCCTCGGCGAGGGTCTCGATCAGCTCGTCCTTGGAGTCCGGCCCGGGATGGATGAACTCCGCAAGCTTTTGCAGAAAACCACGTTTGTCGGCATGCCGCAGGCTGCGCTGCGGCCCGCTACTGGGGGGGGAGTCGGCCACTGAAGGTTGGGGGAGGTTGTAACAGCCCGGAAGGATACCCCAAGCGGGTGTCGGCGCGCAAAGCCGCGCGGGCTCTGCGCCCGGTCGGTCTCAGCCCCGGACCCGCTCGCGCGCTTCACGCACGCCCTGCCGGATCTCCTGCAGCACCGAGAGAATGCCCCAGAACTGCTTGGCCTGGGCCTTGAGGTGGTAGTCGGTGATGGCGACCTGCTCGTTGACGATCTCCGTCACGCGCGAATCGAAGTCCGCCGGCGGCAGCCGCAGATGGGCCTCCGACTCGGAGCCGTCGCGCTCGATCACCGCGCCGGCGCGGCGCGCGATCTTGAGCATCGCCGTGTTTTCCGACAGCGCGTGGATGAACAGCATGTGCACGCCCTCGTTGCGAGCGTGCATGACGGCGCGCTCGAACAGGCGGCCGCCGTAGCCCCGGCCGCGCGCGCTCTTGTTCACCGACACGCCGAACTCGGCGCAGCTGTTGTACTTGGGGTCCAGCGAAAACGCCAGGTGGGCCATGGCA
The DNA here is from genome assembly GCF_059424305.1 of Hydrogenophaga sp. GW456-12-10-14-TSB4. Lineage (NCBI taxonomy): Bacteria > Pseudomonadati > Pseudomonadota > Betaproteobacteria > Burkholderiales > Comamonadaceae > Hydrogenophaga > Hydrogenophaga sp. GW456-12-10-14-TSB4. The sequence goes on from NZ_JBWKZH010000068.1 coordinate 22,765, forward strand.
ATGAGCTCCAACCGGCGGTTGAAGATGCCAAAGAGCTCGTCGCGGTCGAAGTTGAGCTGCGCCACATAGCGGCGGATCTGCTCGTCATTGGCCGCGTAGCCGAAGCGCAGGTACCGGTCTTGCGAATCGAGTTCCAGCAAGTGCGCCTCGATGCGCGCGATCTGACCGGGACCGATCGACCGGATCGGCACCACCACCGGGCTCGACTTGTCCCCCTTCTCGGGGCCGCTGCCGGCTGACGACGACGCACGCACCCCGGCCTGGGCCTGAAGCGGCGTCGATTTGAACCAGCGGGTGGGATCAACCATGGGCAGGAATGTACGGGTTATCCCTATAACAACAAGGACGCAAACCCCTAAAGCCAGGGGAACCCGACGGACGGGGACAAAAGCGATCTCACAACGGCAAAGCCGTGGTGCTTTTCACGCGGTCCATCACGAAGCTGGTCTTGCAGTCCTGCACGCTGGGGTGCTTGAGCAGGGTGTCCATGATGAAACGCGAGTAGGCGGCCATGTCGGCCACCACGAGTCGCAGGTGGAAGTCCATGTCACCGGTCAGCGCGGCGCATTCCACCACCTCCGGCCACGACAGCACGCTGGCGCGAAACAGGTCCATGGGGTTGCGCTTGGCGCTGTCGGAGTGTTTCTCCAGCCGCACGCTCACGTGGGCGGTCAGCCCCAGCCCGACCGCCTCGGGCCGCACCAGCGCCACGTAGCGGTCGATGACGTGCGCCTCTTCCAGCCGCTTCACCCGCCGCAGCACCGCGCTGGCCGAAAGGCCCACCGCTTCCGCGATCTGGTCGTAGGTGGCGCGGCCATCGGCCTGCAGGCTGCGCAGAATGTGGCGATCAAGCTTATCGAGTGCTTCCATGTCCGCCATTCTGCAGGATTCCTGCAATTCAGACGAGTGGTGCGCCCCAAAACGCCGGAATCGTGACACCCTGCGCCGATACAGTGGCCCATCGCCACACACCACGGAGACTGCCATGAACACCCCCTTGCCCACCGCCGCCCAGACCGCCGCCACCACCTGGGAGAACCCCATGGGCACCGATGGGTTCGAGTTCATCGAATACGCGGCCCCGGACCCGGTGGCCATGGGTGCGCTGTTCGAGCGCATGGGCTTCAAGGCAATCGCCAAGCACCGCCACAAGGCCGTCACGCTGTACCGCCAGGGCGAGATCAACTTCATCATCAACGCCGAGCCCGACAGTTTCGCGCAGCGCTTTGCGCGCCTGCACGGTCCGAGCGTGTGCGCCATCGCGTTCCGCGTGGCCGATGCCAAGGCCGCCTACGAGCGCGCCATCTCGCTCGGCGCCTGGGGCTATGCGCAATCGGCCGGTCCGGGTGAGCTGAACATCCCGGCCATCAAGGGCATCGGCGATTCGATCATCTACTTCATCGACAAGTGGCGCGGCAAGAACGGCGCCAAGACCGGCGACATCGGCAACATCGGTTTCTTCGACGTGGACTTCGAGCCGCTGCCCGGCGCAGAGCTCAACCCCGTCGGCCACGGCCTGACCTACATCGACCACCTCACGCACAACGTGCACCGTGGTCGCATGGAAGAGTGGGCTGGCTTCTACGAGCGCCTGTTCAACTTCCGCGAGGTGCGCTACTTCGACATCGAGGGCCAGGCGACGGGTGTGAAGAGCAAGGCCATGACCAGCCCCTGCGGCAAGATCCGCATCCCGATCAACGAGGAAGGCAACGAGAAGTCGGGCCAGATCCAGGAGTACCTGGACCGCTACCACGGCGAAGGCATCCAGCACATCGCCATGGGCTCGACCAACCTGTACGACACGGTGGACGCGCTCGAACTCAGCGGCGTGAAGCTGCTCAACACCAGCGAGACCTACTACGAGCTGCTGCCCAAGCGCATCCCGAACCACGGCGAGGACCTTGAGGCCCTGAAACAGCGCAACATCCTGGTGGACGGCGCGCCCGGCGAGCTGCTGCTGCAGATCTTCAGCGAGAACCAGCTCGGCCCGATCTTCTTCGAGTTCATCCAGCGCAAGGGCAACCAAGGCTTTGGCGAGGGCAACTTCAAGGCCCTGTTCGAGACCATGGAGCTCGACCAGGTGCGCCGAGGCGTTCTCAAGGCCTGAGGGTTACCGCGATGGCCGTTGAACCCGTCGTCTATGGCGCCAGCGACCGCCCGCCGCGCGGCGACTACTCGCGCGCCCGGGGCGACTACACCTGTCCCCAGAACTGGGCCTCGTACACCGAGGCGGACCACGACACCTACCACCGCCTCTACGAGCGCCAGACCGCGCTGCTGCCGGGCCTGGCCTGCGATGCCTTCATCGAGGCTCTGCCCTCGCTGGGCGTGAAGGACCGCATTCCCCGCTTCGAGGAAATCAACGAACGGCTCAAGCCCGCGACCGGCTGGGAAATCGTGGCGGTGCCCGGCCTGATTCCCGAGCGGCCATTCTTCGACCTGCTCGCGAACCGCCGCTTTCCGGTGACCGACTGGATCCGCACGCCGGCCGAGTTCGACTACATCGTCGAGCCCGACGTGTTCCACGACCTGTTCGGGCACGTGCCGCTGCTGTTCAACCCGGTATTCGCCGATTACGTGCAGCGCTATGGGGCGGGCGGCCTGAAGGCGCACGACCTGGGCGCCGGCGAGCTGCTCTCGCGGCTGTACTGGTACACGATCGAGTTCGGCCTGATCCGCCAGCCCGACGGCTTGCGCGCCTACGGAGCGGGCATCCTGAGTTCGTCGGGCGAGCTTCGGTACAGCGTCACCAGCCCGCAACCCCGGCGCGTCGCGCTCGATCTGCTGCGCTGCATGCGCACGCGCTACAAGATCGACGACTACCAGGCCACGTACTTCGTCATCGACAGCTTCGCGCAGCTGTTCGAGATGACCGCGCCCGATTTCGCACCGCTCTACGAAGCCGTGCGATCGCTCGGCGACCTGCCCGCCGACGCCACGACGGCCAGCGACTCGTCCATCACCCTGGGGTGAAAGGCCAGCGCCACGTGGGCCGCGCCGGGCACCAGGCGGTTGTCGGCCCCGGGCAAGGTGGCCGTGGAGGTGGGGAACACGATGTTGTCAGCGTTCGAGTACCAGCACACGAAGTCGGCATAGGTGTCCTTGGGCCGGATCTCGGCTTCGCGCCGGAACAGGGCGGCCAGCCAGTCGCCGTCCTGCCGCATCTGCCGACCGTTGGCCACGCGGCTGAACCGTCCCAGCCACGTCCCCCGATGCGGACTGCCGATGGTGATGACCTTATGCACCGGCACCCCCGGCTCGGCCGCCCGCCACGCGCGCGCGACGAGCCCGCCCATGCTGTGGCACACCAGCACCGGAGGACGGCCCGTGAGGGCCTGGGCGCGCCGCACCGCGTCGCTCAACAACGGCACGTAGTCGTCGATGTCACCGAAGACGGGCTCCAGGTTGACCGACGCATAGGGCACACCCTGGCGGCGCAAGCGCTGCATCCAGGGCAACCACAAACCTCGGTTGCACACGAAACCGTGGACGAACACCACCGCCGGCACAGTGCCGTCGGATGGAACCGCGTCATCGGGCAGGCTCGCCCAGCGAAAGGGCTGGCGCCATGCAAACACCTGTGGGGCGACACGGACCTCCTGCCACCAGGCGCCCACCGTGCCCCGCCAGCCCGCCGCCGGCGCGGCATCGCCCCGGTTCACCCGGGCCGCCGCCCACCCTTCCAGACCGAGCACCAGCGCATAACCCCCCAGCGAAACCAGCGCGCCCATCCAGGCCACCGCCGGCGACCTGTTCCACCAGAAGGCCACCCAGGCCAGCACCAGCGCCACCGTGCCCAGCACCAGTGCTTGCTGCAAACGGGCCAGGCTTGAGCGGGGCGTTGGCCGAGAGGGGGTTGGGATGGAGGCGGGCATGGTCGAACTATCTCACGGAGCAGCCCGTCCGAATTAGACTGGCGTGTCGCCTCTGCCGGACCTCGCCATGACCCAGAACCCCAGTGCCGCCGACCGCATCCGCATGCACCTGGAGCGTGTCAGCGGATTGCGCCAGCAAGCTCGCACCGCAGGCCTCGACCAGGCGGTGCAAGAGGTGAAGCACCTGCAGGCCCGGCGCTTCCGGGCCACCTACGCCGACTTCCTGCAGCACCCCGTCTACGCGCCCGCCACCCGATTTTTTCTGGAGGAGCTCTATGGCGTGCACGACTTTGCCCGGCGCGACGCGCAGTTCGGGCGCATCGCGGGCGCACTCGAACGGCTGTTCCCGGAGGCCGTGGCCCAGCTCGCCGTCGACCTCGCCGAGGCCCATGCCTTGACCGAGGTGCTCGACCAGCAAATGGCCGTGCATTGGCTCACCCTGCACAACCTCCCGCCGGCCCTGCGTTACACGCGGTCGTGGCGACTGACCGGCGACCGCGAGGCCCGCGCACGCCAGCTGGCGGTCGTGCAGCACATGGGACGGGAGCTGCAGCGCCTCACCCGCATGAAGCCCTTGCGGCTGGCGTTGCGCATGATGCGCAACCCCGCTCGCGCGGCGGGGCTCGACGCCTTGCAGCATTTCCTGGAAAGTGGCTTCGACGCTTTCGCCTCCCTCGGCGACGCGGCCAACTTCCTCGACACCATCAGCGCACGGGAGTCGCGATGGATCGCCACGCTGTTCGACGACAGCGAGGCCGCCTGCAGTGCTGCGCTGTCCGCCGAACTGGAGCGCGCACCCGCGCATTGAGGTGCGGGCACCTCCTGTGCTTTGGGCGACAGCGCCTTAGGGCTGCCCCGGTATCCACCTGGGTGTCGGCTTGCCAGAATGGTCCTTCCACCTCTGTCATCGCGAACCCCATGACCCGACCCTGGCTCACCCAATACCCCGAAGGCGTTGCATCCGAGGTCACGCCTGAACATTACCGCTCGTTGACCGCCCTGCTCGAGGAATCGTTCAAGCAACACGCGCGCCAACCCGTCAGCGTCTGCATGGAACAGTGGATGAGTTACGGCGAGCTGGACGAGTTGAGCGCTGCCATGGGGGCCTGGCTTCAAGGCCGGGGCCTGGTTCCGGGTGCGCGCGTCGCCGTGATGCTGCCCAACGTGCCGCAGTTCCTGATCACCATGGCCGCGATCGTGCGCGCCGGCTACACCGTGGTGAACGTCAACCCGCTCTACACCGCCCGGGAGCTGGAACACCAGCTCAAGGACTCCGGTGCCCAGGCGATCGTGATTCTGGAGAACTTCGCCCACACGCTCGAGCAGGTGATCAACCAGACCTCGATCGAGCACGTGGTCATCGCCAGTCTCGGCGATCAGCTCGGGTTCTGGTACGGGCGCTGGATCACGTTCGCCGTGAGGCACCTGGCCAAGATGGTGCCGGCCTACAAACTGGCCCGAAACGGTCCGCTCGGCGAGCGCACCATCGTCAGCTTCCGACACGCCGTCGCTGAAGGCAGCGGCATGCGCCTGAAGCCCGGCAACGACACCCTGGATTCGGTGGCCTTCCTGCAGTACACGGGTGGAACCACCGGCTTGTCCAAGGGCGCGGTGCTGACCCACCGCAACATCATCGCCGCCATCCTCCAGGCCGAAGCCTGGTTCAAGCCGGCGCTGAACAAGGTGGGCGACCTGCGCCAGGTCAATGGCATCGCGGCGCTTCCGCTGTATCACATCTTCGCGCTCACCTTGAGCCTGCTGACCATCCGCTGGGGTGCGCACATGACGCTGGTGCCCAACCCGCGCGACATCCCGCAACTGGTCGCCACCCTCAAACGGCGCGCCTTCCATGTGTTTCCCGCGGTGAACACCTTGTTCAACGCTCTCTTGCAGAACCCCCAGTTCCGGCAGCTGGATTTTTCCAGCCTGGCGCTCTCGCAGGCCGGAGGCATGGCCGCTTCAGAAGGCACCGCTCGGCAATGGAAGGCCGTCACCGGCTGCACCATGATTGAAGGATGGGGCATGAGCGAGACCTGCGCCATCGGAACCAACAACCCGGTGACCAGCCAGCAGTTCAGCGGCACCATCGGCTTGCCCCTGCCGGGTATCGACATCGCGATCAAGGATGAGGACGGGCGCAGCCTGCCCCTGGGGGAGACTGGCGAGATCTGCATCAAGGGCCCCAACGTGATGTCGGGCTACTACGAGCAGCCCGAGGAAACCGCACGCGCCTTCACACCTGACGGCTTCATGCGAACCGGTGATGTGGGCGTCATGGATCCTCAGGGTTTCACCCGCATTGTCGACCGCAAGAAGGACATGATCCTCGTTTCGGGTTTCAACGTGTTCCCCAGCGAGCTGGAGAACGTCATCTCCCTGTGCCCCGGCGTGCTCGAATGCGCGGCCATCGGCATCGAGGACGACAAACAAGGCGAGGCCGTCAAGGTGTTCGTGGTGCGATCCGACCCGACCTTGCGCGAGGAAGACGTCGCCAGGTACTGTCAGGACAACCTGACCGGCTACAAGCGACCCAAGCTCATCGAGTTCCGGGACGAGCTGCCGAAGAGCAACGTGGGCAAAATACTCCGACGCGCCCTGCGCACGCCGGCGGCGCACTGAGCCGCCCTTTCCGGAATGCCCCTTCATACGCCCCCACCGATCGACGACACCCATTCCACACTCGCGAAGGCGGGTGTGACCTGCCTGGAAAGAGGCTGGCTGTCGGCCAACAACATCCTCATTCGAGGGAATGGTCCCACGGCGCTAGTGGATTCGGGCTATTCAACGCATGCCGATCAGACCGTGGCACTCGTCACGGCAGCCCTCGATGGAGCGCCGCTGGATCTGCTGCTCAACACGCACCTTCACAGCGACCATTGCGGTGGCAATGCCCAATTGCAGCACGTCTATCCCGCGCTGCGCACCCTCATTCCCCCGGGGCAAGCTGCGTCTGTCACGAACTGGGACCCGGTGGCCCTGACCTTTGAGCCCACGGGGCAGTCCTGCCCGCGGTTCAGACACGAAGGGCTGCTGACGCCTGGCACATCCATCCGCCTGGGCTCACTCAGTTGGGAGATTCATGCCGCCAAAGGCCACGATCCCCACTCCATCGTCCTCTTTCAAGCGGAGCATCGTTTGCTCATCTCCGCCGATGCGCTGTGGGAGAACGGCTTCGGCATCATCTTTCCCGAACTCGAAGGGATCTCGGCATTCGACGAAGTCGCGGACACCCTGGACCTCATGGAAGCGCTCGCGCCCACGACCGTTCTACCGGGACATGGGCGGGTGTTCAAGGATGTGTCTGGGTCGCTCATCCGCGCGCGCACCCGTCTGGAGCAGTTCGTCAGCCAGCCCGACAAGCACAGACGTCACGCCTTGAAAGTGCTCATCAAGTTCAAGCTGCTGGAATGGCAATCCGTCTCGGTAGATGCCTTGCTGGACTGGGTGCTGGCCACCACCTACTTCTTCAACACCATGCCGGAAACCGTTCGTGTCGACAGGGAGCAAACGCGCGAATGGCTGGGGGAGTTGCTGGCGGACCTGGAGCGAAGTGGGGCCTTGGTCAGAAACGGCGAAACCGTTGTCAATCGATGAAGACACGGCCAATGGATTGATGATCGCCACCGCGAGGCCCGGCAAATTCAGGACCCAGAATGACCAAACCCCCAGGTGTCGAAGACACGAGGGGGTTTGGGGGCTGTAAGAGCCTGACGATGACCTACTTTCACA